>JAFGGE010000091.1 GCA_016930745.1 Sedimentisphaerales bacterium | reverse complement strand
GTTCGATTTCATCGACGCAGGTCTAAGCGCGACACACGTCATGAGTCCCTGAGACTCGCGGAATGAATGCGACAGACCTGTGGAACAGACTCATGCCGCAAAGACGGCGAAGAGATGACTTGGATGAAATCCAAAAAGATAGAATTGACAGGTGACGCACTTTCAGAGATGACGGTGGTTGGGGTATCGTTCTTTGTATCCGCTATTTGCGGCTCCACTGCTGTAGTTCTTCTTTGAGCTGTTCGGCGTCGGTGGAGCCTGCATGACCATCCCAGAAGGCGACGTTGGCTTTTCCTTCGTGACGAAAGCCCGGCATGCCGTAGGTCTCAAAACCCAGCCAGTTGTCGCCGTATTCGGCGTATTTATCGCAGCCGTGGATGTTGAACCACCAGTCCAGCGTGTCGGACATGCAGACGATTTCGGCACTCTGGAGGGTCATCCGGTGCAGGACATCGGGCATGGAGTAATAAACATGAGCGTTCAGTCCAAAGCTGCGATCCAGAGGATACAGGTCTTTTTCCGGGTGTTTCAGGGCGAATGAGCCGGACGGGCAGATGTATTTTTTCGGATAGGTCGGGACATATTCCTGGAGTTCGGACATCCGTCGTGTTTTGGCCTCTTCGTCGAGAGGCCACAAGCCCAGGGCATCGCGGAAGTAGTCGTAGGTATGCCATGGCCGCATGATCGGATCATTGACCGAGATGGGTAATAATTGCTGTGTTTCCGTAAAGTAGGCGTAATGAACAAAGGTGAAGTCCCGCTGGAGCTTGCGGCAGATCAGTCGCTGGGCGGCCCGTTTGGCCTTGCCCAGAGAAGGTACAAGGACTCCCAGGAGGATGGCGATCACGGCGATGACCACCAGTAGCTCGATCAGCGTAAAGGCGTTATGGCGTTTTGGCTCGTCCATGGCTGCCCCCGCGGCCCGGTCCCTGTATCGGGCCTCTATACAGTATACTCCTTTGCCGCTGCAAAAAGCAAGATGTCTCTCTCTGCAACAGACGTATCTTCTTTTTCTATTTACTGTTACGGGATTGGATAGGGCGGGGTTCTTTGGGGGAAAGGATTGGCGGTTTTTTTATAGATAAGGTGGTTTTTCGTCGTAAGTACCTTCTTTGGGCCAGGCCAGGCGGAAGGTGGCGGTAATCATGCCGCCCCATTCAGTCTGGCAACTATCATGAGTATCGCAGGCTTCGACATGACCGTCGACGAAGACTACATTAGCTAAGCCATCGTTTCTCTTTTCCAACGTCGTCCGATGATACGTGGCGAGATTATCGCCTGGAAACAAAGAATCATTACCATGTCTGGGCAAAAAACAGGTGTCGTTCAATACCCATCGATTGACATTTGTTGGTGGTAGCATCCAGATGGTTTCCTCGCCGAACACAAAGACACGACTGGGGTTGACGACTTCCGATTTCCGAAGCACACCATATACTCTGCCTCCGGTATTTCCAAGAAACGCATTCTGTGAATAATCGTAGACCGGATCGATGGGGATATTAGAAACATGTCCGGGGTGTTGATCGCCGAACAAGAGAGCATACTTTTTGAAGACAGGACAGCATAATATCTGCCTGTTATCGATATAGGGCCAAAGCGGACCGCCCGTGGTTTCATTTTGCCATGGTCCGATCCGAATGTCATGCCACTGACAATTCAGAGGAATAGTAGCAGGTACATCGAAGACACTTCGAATGCAATCGGGATAACACTGGTCGTTGTCGTCCAGGTAATGCTCCATCGCTACGCCGTACATCCGCAAGTTGGTTCGGCACAGCAGGTCTTTCTGACGATCCGAGGCGTTAAGGCGCAAAGGCAGCAGCAGTGCGACAATCGCCGCCGCTACAGCCGCAACGACAACGACATCGGACCAACCGAATGTTCTCCCTTTATCCGACATGGTATACCCATTCTAGCACAATCGCTGCCAGCGGGCAATACCCGAAATAATAAAAAAAGGGCTGAAAGCGGGAAGCTCTCAGCCCTTGGGATTTGCGTTGAGATATTGGATCAGGCGTTTTTCCGTCGCCGCACCCAGCCGACCAGGCCACAGCCCAGGCTGCCCAGCAGGATCGCGCTGGGGGCCGGAACCGGAATCAAATCGGCCCGCTCGGGAATCCAGTACTGCGAACGCGGCTCGTAAACATTCAGGCCGCCATTGACGATGGTGTACCGGCTGGTCCAGATCAGCGTCTCGCCGGCGAAGATAGCCCAGTCGATCGTGACGTCTTTGTCGGCGTCGTTAGCGAAGTGGCTTTTCCACGACAGCGAGCCGGTGGCCGGTCCGCCGAACGAGGCCAGTGTCGGATCATCGATCAACAGGGTCCAGCCTGCACGGGAGAAATCCACAGCGGCCGGGCTTTCATACACGTCGCCCGCCGAGGAAATCTTTGCCCCGACAAGGTCAAAGGATGATAGTCCACTGGCGTTAACCGGAAGCAGCCAGCTATTCTCGTCGATCGGATCGCCAAACGTCATGGTGATGTTGGCCAGAGCCGGTGTGCAGGCTAAAGCCACACATCCGAGAAACAATGCAATCTGTACGCTTTTCATCTCACCTCTCCTATACCATTGCCCAAGAATCATAAACTTTACGATTTCATCACGATTACGCTTATTATAGCGGACGGACAGGAAAAATAGCCGGTCTGTTTGGCGGAAAACTGGATTAATTTCCGGAAATCAGGGCCGTTTGCAGGGTCTGTAACGATTGTATGGATTGGGCAAGATCACCGGCGGTTGTCCTGGCCGGCCTGTTCCAGGATGGATTGAACGACGCCGGTCCAGACCTTATACCCCTCGTCATTCAGATGCAGCCGGTCCTGGACAAAAAAGCGATCGTCGGGTATCCCATCCTTGAGCAAAACGGTGGCGCAGTCGGCATAAAACAACCGACGGTCCTTGTTCGAAAATTCGGCGATCCCTTTGTTGGCTTGGTTCATCTTCGGCCACAGGCTCCATCGGGCGCCGCTGGGCTTGATGCTGATATAGACGATCCGCGTTCGCGGCAGGGCCTTGTGCACCTGCGATACGAATGTGTGATAGTCCTGTACGACCTGTTCGGGTTCTTTTCCGGCGGCGATGTCATTGTCGCCGCAATAGAAGACGATCAGCCGGGGGCGGTACTTGAGAACGATCCGTTCGATGTAGTAGAGCACATCCGATGTCTGTGAGCCGCCGAAACCGCGGTTGATCACCGGCAGGTCGGGAAAGCTTTCGTGCGTTTTCCACATACGGATGCTCGAGCTTCCGACAAACAGCACCGGATTTTTCGGCCAGGCATTTTGTGCGTCCCATGCCTCGAACCGCTGAATGTCCTGTTCCCATCGCAGGGCCGGATTCTCTTGCTCGACAGGTTCCTGGGCCGCGATTCCTGTCGTCAGACAGAATAGAAAGCCGCATGCCAGAATTCCCATTGCCCGATGTTTTACTATCATGACAACCTCTGCATTCGTAAATACCATTACCAGCCATTCCCTCAGTGTATCGAATTTGCCCCGGTAAAGCAATTGCTTCTCCG
The DNA here is from genome assembly GCA_016930745.1 of Sedimentisphaerales bacterium. Classification (GTDB taxonomy): domain Bacteria; phylum Planctomycetota; class Phycisphaerae; order Sedimentisphaerales; family Anaerohalosphaeraceae; genus JAFGGE01. Next base: position 6,544 of record JAFGGE010000091.1, on the reverse strand, counting down.
GCCTTTTGTCTGTACGATAAGGCAAAACCGCCCGGCGTCGATGAAAATGGATGGCAACCTCAAGAGAGGAGTTGTATCATGAGATGCATCCCGATTTGGATCCTGCTGCTTTGCACCTCGTTGCTCTGGGCTCAGGACCGGACGATCTTTTTCTGCGATTTCGATAAGGATACTCTTCCCGGCTCCGGCGAAGGGCAGATAGTGAAAGGTTACAAGGACACGCAATCGTTACAGATCGAGCGGTCCGATCCGGGCAGCACCAATCGTCGCTATACGATCGATCCGGCACTGCTGAGCGATCCGACCGTGACGATGAAGGCGACGGTCAAGGCCGAAGGAATTTCCAAAAGGCCCAATCCATGGAACGGCATCAAGGTCATGCTCATGCTGGAGACCGAGGGGGGCTATCACTGGCCGCAGATTCAAATCCCGGGTGGCGATTTTGACTGGCGGGATTTTGCCGAAACGATTCGGCTGCCTGCGCACATTAAGCGCGCGACACTGGTCGTGGGGCTGGAAGAGGTCCGCGGCAGGGTCTGGTTCGACAATCTGGAAATCCACCGGGGCCGTCCCTCGCGGTCCGGAAAGCGTTATCCGGCTATATTTAGCGGTCATGATCTGCCGCGTCTGCGCGGCGTCATGTATGGGCCGACCTTTAAGGAAGAGGACTTCCGCGACCTGGCCGGCTGGAACGCCAACCAGATCCGCTGGCAGCTCAACTGGGTGCCGATGAAGGCCGCCGAGGAATGGGCCAGGGACATGGATGCCTATGATAAATGGCTCGACGGGGCCCTGCTGGAATGCGACAAAGCCCTGGCGGCGTGTGAAAAATACCGGATCAAAGTGCTGGTCGATCTGCACTGTCCGCCGGGCGGAAGGGCCGAGGACGGAGTATGTCGGATGTTCCAGGAAAAACGCTATCAGGACCATCTCCTGCAAATATGGGACAAAGTCGCCACCCGCTACAAAGGCCGCTCAGTGGTGTATGCTTACGACCTGCTCAACGAAGCGGTCGAGGGGACGGTTTCGCCCGATTGTCTCCATTGGCGGGACCTGGCGACCGAAGCGGCCAGGGTCATCCGCCGTATCGATCCGGACAAGCCTGTGGTTTTTGAACCGAGCCCCTGGGGCAGCGCCGATGGATTCGATACGCTTTCGCCGCTGGATCTGGATCGGGTCATCTACAGTTTTCATATGTACCAGCCGCATCAGTTTACGCACCAGGGCGTCTATGAGGACAAACAGGCCTTGGCCTACCCAGGCGTGGCCTACCCAGGCGTAATCAACGGCCAGATGTGGGACAAGGAACAACTGCGTCGGGCCATGATGCCTGCCATTGAATTTCAAAAGGAATTCAATGTGCAGATCTATGTGGGCGAGTTCAGCGCAATCCGCTGGGCCCCGGGCCGCAGCGCCTACCTGTATCTGCGGGACTGCATCGAGCTTTTCGAGGAATATGGCTGGGACTGGTCCTACCACGCCTTCCGCGAATGGGACGGCTGGTCCGTGGAACATACCGGCGACCGCAGCAACCGCCGGCCCAGCGCCGAACCGACCGAGCGACAGCAGTTGCTCGTGAGCTATTTTACGAAGAATCAGAGGCCGTAATTGCATTTCCAAAGCCGCGATTCTCGTTGACTTTTGCAACATTTTGCCGGATTATACGCCTTCATTCGTACGGGAGGGAACTTTTGGGTGAGCAGGTAGTCTAAAAACATGGTAACACAGGTGCATAAACAACCGGAGAATATCGTCGTCGATGATGCCGTTCTGGTGCGTCAGTGCCAGAGCGGGGATTCTTCGGCCATGCATCGTCTGATCGTGAAGTACCAGGACCGTATCTATAATGTGATCCTGAAAATCTGTCAAAATCCGGACGATGCGGCGGAACTTACGCAGGAGACGTTTGTCAAATTCATAGAGAAGGTCGATACGTTTCAGGGCCGGAGCACGTTTTACACCTGGCTTTTCCGGATCGCGGTGAATTTGACCTATAATTACTGTCGCCGGAGAGTGAAATTGCCGGTGACCTCGATGAACGCCCTGGTCGGGCCCGAACAGTCGGGCGCCGCCCGTCAATTGGGGGCATATCTGGCCGACCAGCGACAGCTCGATCCGGTTGTGATCGCTCAAAAGAAGGAAGTGATCGAGATTCTGATCCGGGCCCTGGCAAGCCTGGACGATGAGCAGCGGATCGTAATTGTGCTGCGGGATATTGAGGGGATGAGTTATACAGAGATTGCCGAATCGCTCGATGTGGAGCTGGGAACGGTCAAAAGCCGGCTCAGTCGGGCCCGAATGCATTTACGGGAGATTTTGGAAGCCCTTGTGTCATGAGTACGGAAAAAACGCCCAATCTGGATGAGATGCTCAGCGCCTACCTGGACGGCCAGTTGTCCGACCGGCCGAGCAATGAGCTCAAGAGGATGATCCGCCACGATCCGGACATTGCCGCTCGCTTCCAGGCCCTGCAGAGACAGCGGGAGCTTCTGGCGGCGCTGCCGGTGGAAAAGGCCCCGCCCACGATGGCGCAGGACATCCTGGCGAATCTGGAGCGGCGGTTTATTCTGGATGAATATCCCAAGATTACGGGTACCTCGGCGGGCGCCCGGCAGTTATTCATGCGGCGGATACTGGCGACCGCGGCCATGCTGCTGCCTCTGGGGGTACTGGCCGTCGTCCTCTGGCAGATCCTGGGTCCGGTCTCGATTCCGCTGCCGTGGGCGGGAAATAACAAAACGACGGTCCCCTCACCGGTAAACCCCGGCGAAGGAACCATCGAGATGCCGCCGGCCAACCCAATCTATGTGGCCTTCAGCGGATCGCTGGAATTATCCACGCGGGCGGCGGCGGACCTGCAGAACCAGTTGCCTCAGGCGATCTTCCGCAACGGCCTGCGGGATACGTCGGCGCCGCCGCGTCTGGAAAACAACGCGATGGTCTATGCGATTCGGGGTACAACCGAACAGGTAACCGGTCTCCTGGAGGAGTTGAGAGGCCTCTGGGGACGGTGTGAAAAAGCGACTCTGACGGTGCATGGACCCGACGCCACAAGGGCCGCCGTCGTCGAGGATGTGACAATCGCGCAGGCCGTCACAGTGCTGTGTCAGCCCAGCGATCAGCAGAGGATGTGGACCGCCGAGAGATACGCCCGGGCCAATGTGCTGGAAAATTCGCTGCTGACGCCTGGTCCGTCCTCATGGTCGAATTCTCCTCTGGAGCCGGTCATGCCCACCCTGGTCGGTCCTTCCCGGGAAATTCCGCGGCGAGATCCCGGCGAACCCAATGTCTCGCTGGTCATCACCGTGCGACGATTATAGTCACTGGCCGCCGGTTTCTGGCCACTGGTCAAAACCATTCCTTGTCGTGCCGGCTTTGGTTCCCTGAATCGTACAGAAAGCAACGCCTTTCGGATTTAAGCCTTTATACCAACGGGGACGGTATGGTATAGTTTTCCCGACTCAATTTTTCTTGCCTGCACCTTTGACCGATAATCGGAGAAGGTTATACAACGGGATTTTCTTTCAAGATTTGGTGTTGATTGTATCTGGGAGCGCTGCATCGTGAAGCATGTTTTGGTTGGTTTTGGTTTTGGACCCATTCAGGCGGGGTTGTTTGTCAATGAGGCCTTTCAAAGCGGCAATTTCTCCCAGATCGCCGTCGCCGAGATCGATCCGATCCTCGTGGATACCGTTCGAAAGAACGGCGGCCGATACGGTATTAATGTAGCCGCCTCCGACGGTGTTCTCGTGAGGCAGATCGAAGGCGTCCGGCTCCTCAATCCCACGGTTCCGGAAGATCGCGCGGAATTGGCCGATCTTTTGGCCCGGGCGACCGAGATAGTGACCTCTCTGCCTTCGGTATCTTTTTACGACACGGGCGGTCCAGCCTCGGTTGCCTCCCTGATCGCCGCGGGTCTGCAAAGCATCGCCTCTCCGGCGACCATCGTTTATACCGCTGAAAACCATAACCATGCCGCCGAGATCCTTGAAGAGCGTATCCGTCAAACTCTGTCAAATCCACCGTCCCGGCCCGTCCAGTATCTCAATACCGTCATCGGCAAGATGAGCCAGGTTGTGACCGATCCGGTCCAGATCCGCCGACGCAACCTGGCCCCCATCGCGCCCGGCCTGGACAAGGCCTTCCTCGTCGAGCAGTTCAACCGCATTCTGGTCACGCGGACCACGCTGCCCGATTTTTTACCCGGCATCCGCACCTTTCTGGAACAGGACGACCTTCTGCCGTTCGAGGAGGCCAAACTCTACGGCCACAACGCCATCCATGCCCTGCTGGCCTATCTGGCCGCCGCCAGGGGCTATGAAAAGATGCCCCAGCTTCGAGATGACCCGCTTCTGATGCAGATCGCGCGGGATGCCTTTTTGAACGAATCCGGCGCAGCCCTCATTCGCAAAAACGCCCAGACCGGCGACGCCCTCTTTACGCAGGATGGCTATCGCCGCTATGCCGAGGACCTCCTGGAGCGGATGACCAATCCGTATCTGGATGACACCGTGCAGCGGGCGGCCCGTGATCCGGTCCGGAAACTGGGCCTCAACGACCGCCTCTATGGCACGATACAGTTGGCTTTGGAGTACGGGATCGCGCCGAACCATCTGGCCCTCGGCGCCGCGGCTGCTGTCCTGGCGATTCTGAAAGATCCTGAACACTGCGGTATGCCCAGTTCATGGAAGGTAAACCATGCCGGCGAACTGACGGAACTGCTGGTCGAATCGGTCCTGCGGCGAATTTGGAAAATCGACACTTCCGACCCCCTCCGGCCCCTTATCGATCTGACCTGTCGCGCCGTCGTAAGACTACGGGAACTGGTGTAGTGTACTTCGAAGATTTATTTCAAATGATCCGGGTGTTTTACCATTCGCATCGTGTCCGAAATCAGGCGATTCCATTGTTCGAGCGTGGCTAAAAGACCCAGTATATGCCCCCAATTATTTCGTCCGGCCATGTGTTCATCCAATAAATTCGTCAGCGCCGTTTGATCCAGCACATTTCGGGCGATACTGTCTTTGGCAAGCAATACATCTCTGAATTCCTGCTGTAGGTACGGCACAAAGGTATCCCCCATGAGACTTTCGTGAGATTTGGGGGTGGGTTTTCCAGACAAGGCCTCTTTCAAGAAAGAGATCCCTTTATGAAACCGCAACAAACCTTCGCAGGTCAATTTGGACAGCCTTGGATACTTCATTAAGGGCATATACTTGTTGGTATTGACCGGCAACCAATAGGTATGAGGCATAAACCGTTGGATGATCCGGCGATGCAGAAGGTCATTCTGCGAGATGGGGGGCGGGAGATGAAACGCCATGTTCACCAGGCTTGGGCTGTTAAACAGGGCGCAACTGCGCGGGTCCATGGCACACGCGTCGACAGCCCGCCCCATAAACGGTATCGTTCCCGAAGGTAAAAAAGCGTGAAAATGTCAGCCGGAAAATCGGAAATCCGAGCACAGTTCCCGACCGCCTCTTCCAATCGTTTATTTAATTGTTTCGGTATTTCCGGATCGAGCCAGGCCGGACCGGGACGAGTTAATACTTTTTTTGCCAGACAGGAGGCAACCGAATCGATATCCATATTTGAGAGTATGGGGGTGCGCAAAGGACTGGGATAGTAGAAACCGCGAAATACTTCCCCTCCATTGCCGATGAATATGGGTGGTCGCTGGATTCGCAGTTTGGGCAGGCCGCGGAAGGCTCCTTTGCTGTTTCCCATGCCGTTCGAAAAGAACGCGATAAGACGGCTATGCTCCAAAAAAGTGCCGGATTGGTTTGCCGTTGGAGCATAATCTTTGTGCCGGATTCCATAATGGCGACAAATACGGCGAGCTGTTTTGACTTCGTAATGATCGGGGCTGCCGCTGGTCTGGGCTTCCATCCGGGAAGGGCCGATTACGGACAGAAGAATAGCGGCGACCGCCCGGCTGTCCATCCCGGCCGTCAGTTCCAGGCGTATGAGTTCCTGGTCGCCACAGAGACTTCGGGCCTTCTGACAAAGGTTCTCGATCATCCGAGCGATCTGGGAATCGACTCCTTTGCGGTCATCGGGTTCTATCCGATGTTCCGGATGCAGTCGAAAATCCAGCTTTTTCCGCCAGTCCCCCCCCCCAGATATAGTAAAAGTCCGGTTCGCATGACAGAATGTTTTTTAGAAGAGGTTGTCCCCCCAGCGACCAGTCACACGATAAAAGAGAAGCGATGCTGAGCCGGTCCAATTCGGCGGGGCACAATCCGGTTGCAAGAATACACAAATCATGAGGTGAGATCAGCAAGGCAGAACCGTTTGTGAAATAATGCAGGCCGCGAAGCCCCATGGTATCAGAAACAACATGAACTCTCTTGTGGGGCAATTCCATAATCACAGCGGAAAAGGAGGCATCAAGCGAATGGACTCCGTCGGTACCCCCTGTACGCCAAATCCGAGCGATCGTTTCTGCCGGTGGCGCTGTGGTCGATGGAACATCCCCGAATACAACTACCGCCAATTGCTCATCCATGTATTCGCTGACAAGGTGATAATTATCGAGTTCGGC
>JAFGGE010000090.1 GCA_016930745.1 Sedimentisphaerales bacterium | reverse complement strand
CGGAGTTTGCCGATCAAGTAATGACCAGCCCCGGCGAGCCGGGAATTACATACCATATGGGTGTGGCAGTCCCCTCAGGACGATTGACGGGAAAGTGGAAGGCATTTCAGGAAGGGTTAAAGAATACAGCTCAGGACCGCAATCGAATCCTGGTGGAACGGGTGAATGCCTATCTGTCTCCCATCAAGCTGGATTATGAAAAGCACGTTTTACCGCTGGCCCCGGCAGGCAATCCCACGGAACGGCACATTTGCCTGGCCTATGCCCTTAAGGCCGCCAAACATTTCGGATCCGAGGATGCATTAATTGCCTTCTGGTCGGACAAGCTTGGGTCCGATGTGTCGCATATGGAACTGCCGCAGGGGCGCGATATTTTGAATACGATTCGCTCCAAAACCATGAAGCGGGGAGGACCGGGTTATGTTGTTCCCGATGCCGGGGCTTTTCCAGAGATGGCTCAGGTTAATGAGTTCATTCTGGCTATTGGCGGGATTCCGACGCTGACCTGGCTCAATGGATTGAGCGAAGGGGAACAACATATCGAGGAACTTCTCAATATTGCTATGGCCAGCGGGGTAGAAGCGATCAATATCATCCCGGATCGCAACTTCACCCCGGGCGTGGAGGATGAACTGGTCGCCAATCTGCGGGCGGTTATCGAAATCGCCGTACAGCGTCAGTTGCCGATTGTGGTAGGCACAGAAATGAACAGCCCGGGACAGAAATTTCTGGACAATTTTGATTCAGCGGAGTTGTCGCCTTATGTGCCGCTCTTCCTGCAGGGGGCCCGGATTATATATGCCCATTCAGTCCTGCAGCGTCAATGTGGTTTAGGATATACAAGCGACTGGGCGAAAAAACTGTTTCCGGATCGGGGGGAGCGAAATCGTTTTTATGAAACCGTCGGCCGCGAAATCAAGCCGGCGCAGGAGCATCGCCTTGCCGCCGTCGGCGCCGATATCCATCCCGACGCATTATTTAAATTGCAATGATCCGTTTGTCGGCGACGGACCGGTAAAACCGAAAGTACGATAACGACAATGAACACAACAGTACCCAAAACGCAATATGCCGTTCAACTGATTGGGCCGGATAAACTCGTATTGAACCGTGAAAAACCGATACCTGATATAGGTCCCTGGCAGATTCTCGGGCAGGTGGAAGCGGTCGGATTGTGCTTTTCCGATCTCAAGCTGCTCAAGCAGTACGACAAGCATGCCCGCAAGGAACGCATCCGGGAAGGGATCGACGAGGCTGTCCTGAAAGAAATTCCCAGTTATGTGCCGGACAGTCGTCCTACAGTGCCCGGGCATGAGACAACCGTCCGGATCGTTGCCGTCGGTGAGAAGGTCGCCGGAGTACAGGTCGGCGCAAGGTATCTGGTGGAGACGGACTATCGATGGCTTCCGACGACCAACTCCAATGCATCGTTCGGCTACAATTTTGAAGGGGGATTGCAGCAATATGTATTGATGGATCAGCGGATCATTACCTCTCCGGAAGGGGAATTGTTTTTATTGCCCGCCTCCGAAGACCTGAGCGCTTCGGCGGTGGCTCTGGTGGAGCCTTGGGCGTGCGTGGAAGAGGCGTATCGCGTGAAGGAGCGATCCAGCCTCGTCGAAGGCGGCCGGATGCTGATTGTGGCCGATCAGGCCGTTTCTGAGCCTGAATTCATCGCCTTTCTCGGTCGATACGGTCGACCCGGCGAGATTACAATGATAACCCGAAAGACCCTGATCACGGCGGGCACAATTCCCGTCAGGCAGGCCCAGAGGATTGACGAGTTGCCCGATGCGGGATTTGACGATGTACTGTATTTTGGCTCGGATGTGGAAACGGCCGAGAAATTGTTTCATAAGATCGGTCCCAACGGCCTCTGCAATATCATTCAATGCGGCAGTAAATTCGGCCGGACGGTAACGGCCATGGTGGGGCGGTTCCATTATGGAAATATTCGCATGGTCGGCACATGCGGCATCGATCCGGCCGAGTCGATGGAGTATATCCCCTCTTCCGGGGAGATCCGATCCGGGGACAAGATCAATGTTATCGGGGCCGGCGGGCCGATGGGCGTCATGCATGTCATGCGCAATATCTGTCAAGGTGTGCCGAATATTGCGGTTTTTGCCGGGGACCTGGATGATTACCGGCTGGGTCTTCTCAATCGAATCGCCGCTCCGATGGCGGCAAAAGTAGGTGTGGCGTATTATCCTTACCATGCCAAACAGGAAAAACCGTCTATCCGATTTGATTATACGGCCCTTATGGCGCCGGTGCCTCAATTAGCCGCCCAAGCCATCCAGGAGGCGGAGATGGGAGGTATTATTAATATTTTTGCGGGCATTCCTGCGAGTGTTAAAGGCGATCTGGATCTGGATGCCTATATTGAAAAACAGCTTTATTTTGTCGGTACGAGCGGCTCGGTGCTCGAGGATATGAAGGTAGTTCTGGAAAAAGTGGAATCCCGCAAGCTGGATACAGATATTTCCGTGGCGGCCATCAGCGGGATGGCCGGAGCGGTCGATGGAATTCGGGCCGTCGAGAAGGCGCTGATTCCAGGAAAAATCCTGGTGTATCCGGCCTGTGCGGAGATGGGATTGATCCCTCTGGACAAACTCGTGGATACTATGCCCGACGTGGCGGCATGCCTGGACAACGGACTATGGAATAAAAAGGCCGAGCAAGTCCTTCTGGCCGGGTATTCCGGGTAATCTCGTTGCAACCGGCTCGATAATACCAAGAGAAAGGAAATGACGTGGCAAACCGTAGTGAGAAGGCATACGAACTGGCCAGACAAGCCTATGCCGAACTGGGTGTGGATACGGATGCGGCGATGGACAAGCTGGCTACCATTCCGGTTTCGCTGCATTGCTGGCAGGGAGATGATGTGGGAGGATTTGAGAATCCTGAAGCGGGACTGGATGGGGGTCTGGCCGTTACGGGGAATTATCCCGGCAAGGCCCGAACTCCTGATGAGCTTCGTGCCGATGCCGATGAGGCATTATCTCTTATTCCCGGAACGCATCGATTCAACCTACATGCTATTTATGCAGAGACCGCAGGCAAGCGGATGGAACGGAACGAACTGCAGCCGGAACATTTTGCCGGATGGATCGATTGGGCTAAAAGCAAAGGGATGGGACTGGATTTCAACCCGACATTTTTCTCGCATTCAAAGGCCAATAGCGGTTTTACACTCAGCAGTTACGATGAAGGAATTCGCGGCTTTTGGGTGGAGCATGGGATCGTTTGCCGCCGGATCGGGGCGGCGATGGGCAAGGCCCTGGGTACGCCGACGGTGACTAATGTATGGATTCCGGACGGTTTCAAAGATATTCCGGTGGACCGAAAGGGTCCCCGCGAAATTCTGAAAAAATCGCTCGATGAGATTTTTGCCGAACCGCTTGATCCCATGCACAATCGGGATGCGGTGGAGAGCAAGCTCTTTGGCATCGGCGCGGAGAGTTATACCACCGGATCACACGAATTTTACCTGGGATATGCCGTCGCCAACAAGAAACTGTTGTGTCTGGATGCCGGTCATTATCATCCGACGGAGGTCATCAGCGACAAGATTTCCTCCGTGCTGACGTTTGTGGATGAGTTGTTGTTGCATGTCAGCCGGCCGGTGCGATGGGACAGCGATCATGTAGTAATCCTGGATGACGAACTGCGGGCTATTGCCCAGCAGATTATTCGCGGCGGATATATCGACCGGGTGCATATCGGCCTGGACTTTTTTGACGCCTCGATCAACCGGATCGCCGCCTGGGTGATCGGAACGCGCTGCATGATCAAGGCCCTGTTGTATGCTCTGCTGGAGCCGCTGGACAGGCTCAAAGCCGCCGAAAGGGAAGGCGACTTTACTGAGCGGCTGGCATTGCTTGAAGAGTTGAAAACCATGCCGTTTAGCGCCGTCTGGGATTATTACTGCCGCAAAAACGATGTGCCGGTCGGCGTCAAATGGCTGGACGAGGTCAAGACGTATGAGAAACATGTTTTGAGTAAGCGTTCCTGACAGGATAATAAGGATGTTGGCCATTGGGGAAGGAAAACGAATGAGCGAGGAACAAAAAACGCAAAACGACACCGGACACAGCGAGTTTGAGCGGGAGCCGGTGCCGTCGAGGTCTCTTCTGGGTTTCAAGAGCTTCATCGGCATGTACGCCGGCGAACATTGCGCCGGGACCGAATTGATGATCGGTCCTTTGTTCGTGGCCGCGGGCGTCAGCGCCTTCGACTTGATTGCCGGGCTGATTGTGGGCAACGCGCTGGCGGTCTTGAGCTGGGTGTTTCTCTGTGCGCCGATTGCAACGCGGACGCGGCTTACCTTGTATTACCAGCTCGAAAAGATTTGCGGACGCCAACTGGTCACATTGTACAATTTGGCCAATGGCATCATGTTCTGTTTTCTGGCAGGAGCCATGGTGACTGTCTCCGCGACGGCGCTGGGGGTGTGGTTTAAGTTTCCGATGCCGGGATTGAACGATCTGTATCCCAATAGCATCGGCTGGGTGCTGGCCGTGGCCGTTGTCGGCGGGCTGATCGCTTTAGTCGCCGCCTATGGATACGAAACCGTAGCCAAATTTGCCAATATCGCCTCTCCATGGATGGTGCTGATCTTCCTGGTATTTGGTTTCGTCGGGCTCAAACAATTCATTGATGCCACCGGCACCGAAGTGCGATCCGCGGGAGACTTATGGTCTTTGGCCAAGACGACCATATGGAAGGGAGGGGAACCCCTGCCGGGGCAGACCAAGTTTACGTTCTGGCATGTCATGTTTTTTGCATGGTTCTGCAATATGGCGATGCATGTGGGGATGAGCGATCTTTCGGTATTCCGTTTTGCGAAGAAATCCTGGTATGGGGTGGCGTCGGCTTCGGGTATGTATGTCGGACATTTCATGGCCTGGATTGCGGCTTCTATGCTGTTTGCCTTTCAACTCCACACCACGCATCCCGACCAGTACATGGTTGATCTTCTGACGCAGAATACGACGAATAAGTATACTCAACAATCGCTGCAGGGGGCCTCCCTCACGCCGGAACTTATTCGTGAGGCGATGGAGATCGAAGACGGGATGGTCGACCAGGGCGTGATTACCAAAGAGGAAAAGAAAATTACCGTTCCAACTCCTTTGCCGGGACCTCTGGCGGCCAGTGCGGCAGGTCTTGCGGGATTGCTGTGCGTGATTATCGCCGGTTGGACGACGGCCAATCCGACCATCTATCGGGCGGGTCTGGCCTTTCAGGCCCTGCAGCCAAAGTGGTCGCGTTTTCGAGTGACGCTTATTACCGGCGCGATCGCCACGATGGCGGGCATGTTTCCGGCGATCGCGATGAAATTGCTTGACTTTGTGGCGTTGTACGGGCTGATCCTGATGCCTATGGGCGCTGTGATTTTTGTGGATTTCTGGCTGATGCGAAAATTCGGTTTGGAAAGCAGTTATGCCGAACGCAGCGGCAAGGTATTCAACTGGGCCGCCGGTCTTGCCTGGATTGTTACGCTTGTTACCTGTGCGTCACTGGTACTGACCGGCAAGATCCAGATTTATTTCGTGTCGCTGCCGGGCTGGTTTGTTGCGGCGGCTCTGTATGTTGTCGTTAGCGCTATTTACCAGCGGAAAATGTATTCTTTGCCCGTGTTCCAGACAGTAGCCAAATCGCTCAGTTGGGTATCGCTGGGAATTCTGATATTCATCGGTGTGCTTTTCCTGGCCGGGGCCGTGGAATTAAGTCGGATGAAGTGGATTTTAGTGGCGGTCACGATCGTCTGGTTTGCCGCCGCTTCTCTGTGGATGTGGAAAGACAGCGGCCCGACGGTGCAAGAAGAGGAAACGATTATTTAATAGCGCAGAAGGTTAATCCTATTGAAAGAAGGAGCAACAGACAGATGGATAAAGCTCTGGCGGAGCTGATTCGGATTTCCAACAATACGGGAAAAGATCCGGCCCTTGTGCAGGGCGGCGGGGGCAACACCTCCGTCAAGACAGCCGATGGGAAATATATGTTTATCAAGGCCAGCGGCACCGCATTAAAAGATATGGACGGCAAACGCGGCTGGCGGCGGATGCGGCTCGATGCGGTTCTCGATGTGATTCGGGATGAGGCCATTGCCGGTCTGGATGCCCGGCGTCGAGAGACCGAGGTGATGAATCGACTGCTGCTGGCCTGTGATGACGATATGGACGACAATGCCCGCCCCTCGGTAGAAGCGCATCTGCACGCCTTTCTGGATACGGCGGTGATCCACTTGCATCCGAATGTCGTCGGGGCGTATGTCAACGCCAAAAACGGAAAAATCCTGCTGGAAAGGCTGTTTCGCCAGGAAAAAAAGCCGCCGTTATGGGTGCCCTATACCGATCCCGGCTTCATGCTGGCCCGCACTATTTCCAAACGAGTCCAGGCATATCAAGTAGAGCATGGATGCAAACCGGCGATCCTGTTTCTGGAAAAACACGGCTTGTTTGTTACGGCCCCTACGTCGAATGCGGCTCTTCGCCTGGTTCGTAAGGTGATCAAAACCTGCAGTAATCGTCTTAAAAATCCATTGCCTCATCGTATCAGGGAAATTGATCGGGACGTTATAGATCGAACAAAATTGACGATCCGAAAAGCCGTTTTTCAGGCGACCGGGCAATACCTTCCGATTCACCGCTTCCAGGATCATGAAATCGCCTGGTTCATCATGCAAAAGGATGCCGCCGGGATGCTGGCCGCCGGAGCCTTATCGCCGGATGAGCTGGTGTACGCCAACGGCCCGGCCCTGTGGATCGACAAGGTCGAGCCCGATCGGATTGCCGCCCGCTTAATAAGCCAGAAGGAAAAGGGAGATAAACCTGCCTTGGCGTTTTTGGTAAAGAATCAGGGCTTGTTTGTCGCCGCCAGGGAAAACGTCGCAAAAACAATTCGGGATATTGCGGCTGGATCCTTCTTCATCCGGGTTAACGCCCGTTCGCTGGGAGGCATTGCGATCTTGTCCCAACGGCAGCGAACCTTCATTAATGAATGGGAGATGGAATCCTTCCGACGTGCTCTGGTCGAAGGCGTCAGCCGGGGGGATCTGAAGGATCGAATCGCGGTGGTCACCGGAGCCGGTTCCGGCCTGGGACGCAGCATCGCCGTCGGTCTTGCGCAAGCGGGGGCCATGGTCGCGCTTCTGGATATCGATTCGCTTGCCGCCGCCGAGACATCCCAGACAATCACCCGGGAGATTCTCAAGGCATCGACGGTGGTTTGTCATTGCGACGTAACCAGCGAAGAAAGCGTCGCTTCGACGTTCGAGGGGATTCTGGATACTTTCGGCGGGCTCGATATTCTCGTCAATGCGGCCGGAGTGGCCCCTCCGTATCCCCTGGTCGATCTGCCGGTCGGGAAATGGCGGCAGGCTCTGGAGGTTAATTTGACCGGTTATTTCCTTATGGCCAAATATGCCGCCCGGATTATGATCGATCAGGGGATGGGCGGATCGATCGTAAACCTGTCCAGCAAGTCGGGTTTGGAGGCCAGCAAAAACAATACGCCGTACAACGCTACCAAGGCAGGGGAGATCCATATGGCCCGCGGCTGGGCGCTGGAGCTGGGCCAGCACGGCATACGGGTCAACTCGGTCTGTCCGGGCAATGTCTTCGAAGGGTCAAAAATCTGGAATCCGCAGTACATTCGAGTCTGTGCAAAGAAATATGGAATCAAACCCGATGAAGTGATTCCCTATTATGTCAGCAAGACCGCTTTGAACAAGGAGATCAAAGGCCGGGACATCGCCGACGCCATCGTCTTTTTATGCAGCGACCGCGCCCGGCGGATCACCGGACAAACGCTGGTGGCCGATGCGGGACAGGTGATGGTGCGATAGTATAGGTCGGAGGCGAGAAGTACGTTTTTGAAACCGGTGGAAGAATGGGAAGATGGTTGGGAAGGTGGTACATCACTTTTACGCCTGCGGCAAAAAAGGGTTGCCGGCGCACATTCGCTGTCAGGGTATCGTGTATGACCGCGTAGAAGTTCTCAAGCGGGATTTCTTTGCCGAAACCGGATTGTATCGACGAGGCCGAAATCAGGCCAAGGATGCTCCGGCCAGGGTAGTTCTGAAAATGGCGAGGAAACAGAGTTTCTTGGGGGTTGGTTTGCGTTGGCTGGGTCGGATTCTGCAACGAAACGAGGTGCAGAATCTTCGTCGTTTGCAGGATTTAGATTGTGTTCCCCATGTCCTTTGTGAATATGGATCGTTCGGTTTTGTCTATACGTACATTGAGGGAATTACGCTGGACGAGAAACCGAAGGTGGACGAGGGCTTTTTCGATCGGTTCGGTTTGCTGTTGCATCGCATCCACGAGCGGCACATTGTGTACCTCGATCTCAACAAAAAAAGCAATATTCTCGTCGGATCGGACGGCCAACCGTATTTGATCGATTTCCAGATTTCTCAATGCATCGGCGATGGCCCCTTTGGTTTACGGTGGCTGATGTGCCGGATGCGGCAGCGCCTTCAAAAAGAAGATTTTTATCATCTATCGAAACATCGTCTTCGTTGTTGCCGGCCTTCCCTGCCGCGGGCCCAGAAGGAAGCGATCCTGCGTCCCAGTTTTTGGATCCGATTGCATCGGGCCATAACCGCTCCCGCGCGAAAACTTCGTCGTCTTCTGTTGGGATTTCTGTATTCCCGGAATTATTTATCGGTGGGCGAATCCGAACAATATACACCGGAGAATGATCCCCATCGTTTTTTGTGAATCCAAGCACGTCAGGTAATCGAGCGGCGACAGGCGGAGAGCCTGCTGTATAAACAGCTCAGCAGCAATCCGGTGAACAGAATACTCGCTACCCCCAGAACGGGAATCAGAAATTCATGCACATGCCATTGCAGCGATGCCGGGATCGATGGTGTCTTCACGGACAGCGTGATCCATGCGATTACGAACAAACCCTGCAGTACGCTTATGATCGCAACGGCGTTATTGGCCTTTCGGCTGATCAGGCCCAGCAGAAAAAGCCCCAGCATCCCGCCGCTTAAGATACCGGCCCAGTTCCACCATACATCCAGGATATTGCCGGTGGTGTTGACCATGACAAGGGCGACCATCGTTCCCAGAATGCCCCAGACAACCGTGGCCGTGTACAGAGCCGCCATGGACTGACGTTCCGTGCTTTGTCTATTGAAGTAGCGTTTATACCAATCGGTTACGAGGAGCGTTGCCGACGAATTCAGGCTTGTAGAAACGGTGCTCATCCCCGCCGCAAAGATTGCCGCAATGAGCAATCCTGTAATCCCCCGCGGCAGCATCCGTCCGATAAAGTGCGGAAAGACGCTGTCGCCGATCTCGGATTCTTTGAGGGTTTCGATCCTTTCTGTCATTCGTTGCTCATACTCCGGCTGCGATTCGTCCAATCCGTCCTTCAACAAGGCCTGCCGGGCGGCGATCTGTTTGACTTCGGCCAGATATTCCGGCCGGGCGCTGTAGAAGGCGAACAACTCGGTTCCGATGAAAAAGAAAACGGCCGACACAGGCAGATACAACAGACCTCCCAACCAGATGCTCTTACGAGCTTCCTTTTCACAGCGGGATGCGATATACCGTTGAATATAGTTCTGGTCGATGCCGAAGTTCTGCAGGTTGATAACCACTCCGTATACCAGCACCACCCAGAAGGTCGGCGCCGTCCAGGACCAGTCAAAGCCGCCCAGGCTGAATTTGCGGTGCTCGGCGGCGATCGTAAAGATCTGTCCGGGACCTTCCGGAATATAAAACAGCATGAGAATCGAACACACCGCCGCTCCGATCATCAGGACAATCGCCTGTAAGGCATCCGCCCAGATAACCGCCACGATTCCGCCGACGAATGCGTAAATAGTCACCGAGATACCGGTCAAAAGAATGATTCCAATGATGTTCCACCCCAGCAGCACCGAGAGAGACAGCGCGATCAGGTACATTACTACGCCCATCCGGGCAAGCTGGGTAAGCAGGTAAAACAGGCTTACATATCCCCGCGCCCACGGGCCAAACCGATGCTCCAGGTGGGCATAGGCCGACACTTCGCCTGTCCTTCGATAATAAGGCAGAAAAAAACGCACCGCAATCCATGTCGCAAGCGGAAGAGACAGGCTGAACACAAATGGATTCCAGTTGGCCGCATACGCCTTGCCGGGAAGGGCCAAAAAACTGATGCTGCTCAGATACGTCGCAAAGATGCTCAGTCCGCACGCCCAGCCCGGCAGGGATCGCGAGGCGGCCGTGAAACCCTCCGTAGAGCGGCTTTTGCGATAAAAAAAGAAGCCAATCGACATCGTCCCGGCAAAGTAAATCAGCAAAACAATCCCGTCGAGACCTGTGAAGTGCCCGCTCATTCCTTTGCCTTCCTGTTGTCAAGAGCAGATTATGAACATGCCCCGGATTCGGAAATTTTACTCCGGCCAGTCGCCGGTAAAGACCTCTATTGCCGGACCGGTCATGTAGACGCAGTTGTCCTCCTGGCGCCAGTACAGCTCCAGGTCGCCGCCCGGCAGATGCGCTAATGTGTTGGCTTCGGTTCGGCCGGTTAAAACACCCGCCACGCAACAGGCGCAAGCCCCCGTCCCGCAGGCCAGCGTAATCCCGCTGCCCCGTTCCCATGTAATCATGGTAAATTCGTTCGGGCCGGCGACCTTGACAAAGTGTACATTGACCCGCTCCGGAAACAAATCATGATGTTCCAGGGCCGGCCCCAGGACGGGTAAATCCACCAGCGACAGATCATCCACGAAAAACACCGCATGCGGATTGCCCATAGACACGCATGTCATATGGAGTTCCACTCCGGCCGCCTCGATCGGCTCATTGACGACCGGATCGGCGGATAACGCCACTGGGATCTGCGGTCCCGGCAGGATCGGTTGGCCCATATTCACACAGACACGATCCACGGTCCCGTTTTCCCCTAGAGAAAGACCCAGCGTCAGGATTCCCCGCTGGGTCTCGATTCGCAGGGAAGATTCGAAGGTTTCCTTTCCCGGCACGGAAAACGGCCCGCCCGCTTCGGTGAGCCCATGGTCGTATACGTACTTGGCCAGACAGCGGATTCCATTGCCGCACATCTGCGCCTCGGAGCCGTCGGCATTGAACATCCGCATCCGGGCATCCGCGATCTCGGATGGGCAAATCAGAATCAGCCCATCCGAACCGACGCCAAAATGCCGGTTGCTGATCCCGACAGCCAGAGAAGAGGGATCGGCCACCTGCTCAGCGAAGCAGTTGACATACACATAATCATTTCCCAGCCCTTGCATCTTGGTAAATCGCATTCTATACCTCACCATTTTGACAGGCTTGAATGGATCATTATAGTAAGCGGATGTGGGGATTGCAACCCGATGATCCGCCCGTTCGCATTCTGGTGACAGAAAAACGCATCTTGGCCATTCTTTTTCACGGCCTTATGGTACAATAGGACCTTCGGAAAACATCAAAATTTTGGCTTTGAAGGGAAGGTGCGTCCGATGTCGTTATTAAAAAAAGTCCTGATGGTCTGTTGCATGTTTGTAATCGGACTCGGAATTGGAATTCGAAATACTGCTTTGGCCGGCCAATATGCAGTTGAACCCAAGATAGAAATCCAGGCCCATTCTTTCGATCTGAATCGGGTCCGGCTCCTGGAAGGGCCCTTTCGCCATGCCATGGAAAAGGATATCGACTGGTTGGTTCGCCTCGAGCCGGATCGGCTTCTGTCGCGGTTTCGGGAATATGCGGGCCTGGAGCCCAAGGCCCCGATCTATGGGGGCTGGGAGAAGGATACGATCTCAGGGCACTCATTGGGGCACTATCTTACGGCCTGCTCCCTGGGATATGCCGCCACAGGCGATCAAAGGCTGCTGGAAAAGGTCAATTATAGTATCGATGAGCTGGCCGTGTGCCAGGATGCCCATGGGGATGGATATGTCGCGGGGATTCCCGATGGGCGAAAGGTCTTTGCCGAGGTGGCAAGCGGGGATATCCGCTCTAAAGGCTTTGATCTCAACGGATTATGGGTACCCTGGTACACCACGCACAAGCTCATGGCCGGTCTGAGAGACGCGTATTTGCATTGTGACAACGTCAAAGCGAAGACCATACTGGTCAAACTGGCCGACTGGGCCTGTGTCATTACCGACAAACTCAACGACAAGCAGATTCAAACCATGCTGGCCTGCGAACATGGAGGCATGAATGAAGTCGCCGCCGAAGTCTATGCCCTGACAGGAGAGCCTAAATATCTACATCTGGCCGAGCGTTTCTACCACAGGGCCATCCTCGATCCGCTCGGCCGAAAAGAAGATCCCTTCCCCGGCGTCCACGCCAACACCCAGATCCCCAAACTGGTCGGAATCGCCCGGCAATATGAATTAACCGGCAATCCCCGGTTTCACACGATTGCCACCTTTGCCTGGGATGCCATCGTCCATCATCATACGTATGTTACCGGAGGAAACAGCGATCGCGAGTATTTCGGTCCGCAGGATACGTTGTCCGAACGTCTCAGCGAAAACACTACCGAAACATGCAATACCTACAATATGCTAAAGTTCACCCAGCCCCTGTTTTCCTGGCAGGGCCAGGCTCGTTACATGGATTATTACGAAGGCGCGTTGCTCAATCATATTCTGGGTTCCCAGAATCCGGACGATGGAATGACCTGTTACTTTATCCCGCTGGCGCAAGGAGCGAAAAAAACCTATAGCTCGCCGTTCGATTCCTTCTGGTGCTGCACCGGCACAGGCATGGAAAACCATGTGAAATACGGCGAGCAGATTTATTCGCATAAAGGGAATGATCTCTATGTGAATCTGTTTATCGCCTCGCAGTTGTACTGGAAAGAAAAGGGAATTAAAATTCGTCAGGAGACCCGATTCCCGGAAGAGTCTTTTTCCCGCCTGATTCTTCAGTGTGAAAAAGCCCATTCCGGGGCGATACTCATCCGACATCCCTATTGGGCGCAGCAAGGTGTTGCGATCAAGATCAACGGCCAAATACAGCAAATATCGTCTCAGCCGCAGCAGTATATCCCCTTGAAACGGACATGGGTAAGCGGCGATTCGATTGAAATCCGGCTTCCGATGACGCTTCGAATGGAAGCTATGCCCGACAATCCCAATCGCATCGCGTTTTTGTATGGTCCTTTGGTGCTGGCCGGGGAATTCGGCGACAAGCGGCCCGAACCCTGGGCTCCGGTCCTGATGACCCAGGATCGCAATCCCTCCCATTGGATCAAGCCGGTTCCGGGTGAGCAAATTCGATTTACAACCGAAGGGGTCGCAAAGCCCGACGATTTTACCCTGATCCCGTTCTATCGTATGCATCACCAGTGGTATTCGGTGTATTTCGATCTGTTCACCGAAGAGCAGTGGTCGCAGCGAAAGGAACGGTATGAAGCCGAACAGAAGCGTGTACGCGAATTGGAGGCCCGGACGGTCGATTTTATACAGCCCGGAGAAATGCAGCCCGAACGAGACCACAATTTTCAGGGCGAGACGACCTATGCAGGATCGCACCAGGGCCGAAAATGGCGGGATGCCCGCAATGGCGGCTGGTTCTCCTTCGATCTGAAGGTGATCGATACGCAGCCCATCGATTTGGTTTGCACGTATTGGGGGGAAGATGCCGGCAGCCGACAGTTTGATCTGTTAGTGGATGGAAAACTGCTGGCTACGCAAATTCTCAATCGCGATGCCCCAGGTCGGTTTTTTGATGTGGCCTATCCGTTGCCAAAGGAGATGGTGGCCCAAAAAGGGAAAATTACCTTACGATTCCAGGCCCATGAGGGCAAAACCGCCGGCGGCGTATTTGGATGTCGAATTCTTAAGAGATAATGATTCTTCGGTCCTGCACAAGCCCTTGCCTGGACAGTTACCATACGCACGAATGAGCATGGGTGGATTTCATAAGATATTGTTTTATAATAAGTTATGAGATGGAGAACTCTTTGCGGCGAGAGTTCATCTGGGCCTTGAGACGGGCGATGATGGACGAATGCATCTGGCTGACGCGTGACTCGGACAGATCCAGCGTTGCTCCGATCTCTTTCATGGTCATCTCTTCATAATAATACAGCACAACGATCAGCCGCTCGGCGCGGGTCAGGCCTTTGGTCAACAGACCCTTTAGGTCGCGTTTCTGGGCTTCGAGGACCGGATTCTGACTCTTTTGGTCTTCGATGATATCGATCTCGCGGATATCCTTTTCCCCGTCGGCATCGGAAAACTTGTTGCTCAGGGACACCAGTCCGATCGCATTGGCGTCCCGCTGCAAGCGCCGAAACTCGGTCATTTCCAGTTTGAGTTCTTCGGCGATCTCTTTTTCTGTGGGCATCCGTCCCAGATGGGCTTCCAGCGTCTGAAGGGCACGTTCCAGTTGATGGGCCCGAGCGCGAACCAGACGGGGCACCCAGTCCATGCTCCGCAATTCGTCCAGGATGGCCCCCCGAATACGCGGCGTGCAATAGGTCTCAAACTTGACTCCTCGCTGCGGATCAAAGGCGTCAATGGCGTCCATCAGTCCAAAAATACCGGCGCTGATCAAATCATCCAGCTCTACCTTGTCCGGCAGTTTGGAGTAGATCCGCTCCGCCGTATATTTCACAATAGGAAGATAATGTTCCATCAGGAGATTGCGACAATACTCGTCCCGACGGTCGAAAAAATCTTTCCAGACCTCTTCGATGTTTTCCAGTTGAGCCGTTTTCATTGTCTAACCTCCATGTATTGCATCGAAAATAGCTCTCTCGATCAGTTTACTCGTCCGATAACTGCAATGCCCTGTTTTCTTGGCCGACGAGAGCCAATGCAATCTCTGTCAAACGTGCTCTTATCGTCGGAAAAATAAGGGCGGTTTAGAAAAACCAGTTCACCACTTTCTGGAAGAAGCCTTCCGTGCCTCTTCCGGCCGCCGGGCCTCGGGCCAGACGGGCTGTCATTGCCACCAGGGATGTCGTGATCCTGGCGCGAGGATAGGCTAATACGACTGGTTCCCTTGATTTTACAGCGGAAACCAGCCTTTCATCCCGACACAAGATGCCCGCTTCATAGACGGGAATATCCAAAAACCGCTGAGCCACATCCGCTATCTGGCGATATATCTTTTTCCCCTCGGCTACGGAATCGGCCATATTTACGATCAGGCTGATCCGGCCGTCGTATTTCTTCCCGGCAAGGACCTTGATCACGGCATAGGCATCGGTCATGGCTGTCGGTTCCGGCGTTGTCACCACAATCGTATGATGGGATGCCTGACAGAAACCCAGAACCGAGGCATTGATTCCGGCCCCTGTGTCGATTACAATGATATCCGCTCGATCCTGGAGGGCGTCCAGTTCGTCGATCAGATGCTTGCGTTGAAAAGGCGACAGGTTGGCCAGTTCTTCCAATCCCGATCCTCCGCAGATGATCTCAACCCCGGCAGGTCCGATATGCGTAATCTGATCCAGCGTTTTTTGGCCCGATACCACATGGGATAGGTTGTATCGGCTGTTGATATTCATGATAACGTCCAGGTTGCCCAGACCCAGATCGGCATCCATCAGGACCACTTTTCTGCCGGCCGCCGCCAGGCAGATCGCCAGGTTGCCCGCGATATTGGTCTTGCCGACACCGCCTTTTCCGCTGGTCACCGCGATAACATCGGCATGACGCGATTTCTCGTCCATCATTCTTTGTAGATGCCTGGTCCTGTCCTTGTTCATTCGTCTGCCGTATCCCTCCGGCCCCTTAATCTGGCTTTCACCGCTGCAATTCTTTCTGGCGTTTTCTTTGTATGAGTTGTTGCGTTACCTTATTATTCACCAGATTTTCCGCCAGCTTGTTGACTTGATTTTCCAGATAGGCCTTTGGATCCGTTTTCAGGAGCTTTTTAGCCTGCGTATCCGCCGCCGGACGGGTGATAAAATAGCCGTCCGGGCCGAATTGAATCGACTCGGTATCATAAAGCACCAGCCTGTCATGTCGTATATGTTCGGCAACCGCCTGCGCCATCAATCCGGCAAATCCTTCCACATCCAGGTCTTGCGGCATATAGCCGGGGGTGTTTACGTTCGTGATGTTCTGCGTCAGAATCCGTCGCCGCTGTTCAGTGAAATCCAGAATCTTGTCCAGCAATTCACTGACATTATCTTTTATTGTCGTCGTCATTTTCATAGTAATGAGCGCTTTCTTCGGGTTTTCGAAAGTTCTACAACGCCGCGGCTTTCTGTGGATCTTCGTGATCCAGAATCAGTTTGATTTCCGAAAGCGTTTTTGTTTTCCGCAACTCCAGTATTTTAGCAAGTCGGTTAAAAACCCCCTCGTCATAAAGACGATGCCCGCCTTCAGTCCAGTCCGATTCCTGGATCAAACCCATGGTCGTGTAATTGTGGATGGTTTGACGGGTAAAAGGGGTGTACCGAACAACTTCTCCGATCCGGTACAATTTGGCAGGCACAACAAACTTGTCAAAATTGGATTCAGTTGGACGCATTGGCCTCTCATTGGAAAAGGGGGCAGTAATGTTGCGTTGTCCTGTTTTCTGAAAGAGCATTTTTTGACATTAAGCGAAAAACATATTTTACATTTTGCAAAATGTAAAAATCATTTCGGTTTTCGTCAATCCCTTTTTTGATTTTTTTAATGAATTCTCTATAAATTTTTACTATCGGACGTTCTCCGTCAAAATGGGGATACGTGGAGATCAAAAAAAGTGGATTTCCTGTGTCTATTGGATGAAAAGACATGCCGCCTTACGAAGGAATCAATACCGGGATTCTACCCATCGTTTTTATTTTGCTTTGGCCGATACATTTCGTATCTTTTGTTTAATGGCGGTCGTTTTAAAACGGAGTGGGCTTGTTTTTGACGAATCACCCTAAATGCCTTATAGAAAAGTTCCGATATAAGGTCTGTACCGCTGTAGTTTTGAAGGTAAGTCTTTTTTTTATAAAATCTTACATGGATAAACATGAAACCTGATAAAGAGATAGAATCCTTATCGCCGGGTAGGGAGCATAGTCCGATCGACTGGCTGGAAAATATCACACCACTGGCCCGGCGGCTCAATTGCCTGGAAATGAGTAAAATCGCCGACGTTTGTATCGACGAGATTCCCAAACTGATCGGGGCCCGACTGGCCTCGCTGTATATCCTGGACGAGACGAGCGACATCCTGCATCTGGAAAAGAACAACCACCCCTTCCTGATCAATAATGTGGTCTCTCTAAACCAGAATCCCCCCTCTCCCATGGTGGCGGCCGTACGCAGCAAGGAACTAATGCTGGTCAGTGACCTGGAGACCCACAGCCGGCCCAATATCCAGAAGACCCAGCGGGCCTTTGCCGACAACTATAGCACCAAAAGCTGCATCATCGCCCCCCTGATATGCCACAACCGCGTCATCGGAGTGCTCAACCTGACCGACAAGCTGGGGGCCGAAAAATTCAGCTCCGAAGACATTGCGGTTCTGGAGCTTTTCCGTCAGCTTATCGGCGCTTCGATCGGTAATGTCAAGCTGTTCGAAAAGACCCAAAAACAGGCCAAGACCGACGGCCTGACCGGCATGCTCAACCACCGTACGTTCTATGAAAACCTCGAGGCGGAGTTGCGCCGCTCCCAGCGGTACGGCGGCAAGATCTCGATCATCATGGCCGACGTGGACAACTTCAAGCCGGTCAACGATACTTTCGGCCACAGGGCCGGGGATTTGACGATCAAGCAGATCAGCCGCCGTCTGGGCGCCTGCATCCGGCAGATCGATATTGCCGCCCGCTACGGAGGGGACGAGTTTGCTGTCATCCTGCCCAACACCTCCCTCAGCGATGCGGTCACCGTCGCCGAACGTATGGTGACGATGGTTTCGGAAAATCCCGTCGTCTGGGAAGGACACGAAATTCATCTGTCCCTCAGCGTGGGCGTCGGCCAGTTTGACGGGGCCAGCTATATCGGCGATGTGACCAAGGCGACCGACGCGGCCCTGTATGCCGCCAAACAGGCCGGCAAAAACACCGTCAAGGTCGTTGAAATGCAGCCTGCCCTGTAGGTTTACAAAAATAAACACCTTCTCTCTCCAGTTGCCAATCCTCTCCGCTCAAGGACTTAGGACAATGTTCTTGACAATTCAGGGTGATTTCTATAGACTTAAAGAGACTTTGTAGGTGATTGCGGCAGTACCGGTGATTTTATGCGAGGGTGTTGGTTTAGAAGGAGAGGGTGATGAAATTCCGAATGTTGGTTTGGTTATGGGCGTGTTTGTTCATTCACACGGCGTATGCCATTGACGGTAACATCTCCGGTCAGGGGACCAAAGCCGATCCTTATCAGATTGCTGATACGGCTGATCTTCAGACATTTGCCGATCCGACCTATGGAAACGTCTATTGGGCCGCCGGCGTGTATACCCTGTTGGTTGCCGACATCGACCTGGACGGAATATCGATTCCTCCCATAGGAATCCCTCCGATCAATTTTATGGGTCATTTCGACGGCGGCGGGCATGTGATTTCGAATGTGCAGGTTCAATTGCTCAGTTGGAACACGGTTGGGCTGTTTATGAATGTCTGGACCACCGCATCCATCCGGAATCTGGGTCTGGAAAACGTGACGATCCACGGGCAGAAGACCTATGCAGGTGGTCTGGCAGGCTATAACGGGGGTAGTATTTCCCATTGCCATGTCTCTGGTAGCGTGGAGGGTTATTACCAGGTAGGAGGTTTGGCTGGATGGAACGATACACAAGGTCAGATCCTCAACTGTTCCTCGGCGGCTGACGTTTCCGTATCGGCTTCCGATAATCATTGTACCGCCGGAGGTCTGGTCGGTCAAAACGATGGAAAAATCATGGGCTGTCGCGCCACGGGCAATGTTCATGGGTATTCCGGAAAAAGTTTCGGGGTTGTCCGGACGGGTTCTCTGATCGGTACCAATGATGAGGGACGGGTCGAAAATTGTTATGCGACGGGAAACGCCTCCGCCGAGGCCACAGTGGGTCAGGTTGGGGGGCTGATTGGGCAGAACGATGATGGTCTTGTCATTAATTGTTTTTCCATGGGAACCGCTTTTGCAACTGCCACATCCGCCGCTTATATTGGAGGATTATGCGGCGTCAATGGTGGAACCATCCGCGCTTCGTTTTGTTGTATGTCCCCTTCCTGCGGGCATATCTCCTGGCCCGGCATGGAGCAGAATGTTTTTTGCGTAAGCGCGACGGGAATGCAAGTAAGATCCTTGTTCACCGACGTCGGATGGGACTTCGTCGATGATGGAGGCGGCGTAGACGACGTCTGGCGGATGTGTGCTGATGGCGTCTATCCACCGCGTTTATGGTGGGAGTTCCCTCCGGGCGACATCGCCTGTCCCGACGGTGTGGCGATAGCCGATGTTCACACCCTGGCAGCGTATTGGCTGGCGGACGATTCCGATTTAACTTTTTATGAGAATGCCGATCTGAATGTCGACGGCCGGATTGATATGCAGGATTTCGTTGTTCTGGCCGATCGCTGGATTCAATAGGAAATCGACAATTCGCCGTACATTGCAGATTTATTTCCACGGCTTATATGGTTCGAGAAGGCGATTAAAACAAAAGCTCTTTTTTTCTCCACAGGGCTTTTCTGTGTCCTGCCAATAATCCTAATGCCACAAAAGCCAGCGTCACCGAGCCCGGTGCAGGTACGATCGGTGCAGGTAAAGTATTCCAGGTCATCTCCATCTCATAGCTGGCGTACCCTCCGCCTCCGATTCCCCATGCCAGCCCGTCGTACCCGTACGGCCAATACGGATAATACCCCCCGGCTGCGTCGGCGCCGAATTCAAGGGTATACAAGCCCGGCTCCAGAAAAAATGTTTGTTCAAATACACTGGCCCCATCCATCCAGTCATCATAGTCTCTGACGCTGTCTATATCAGCCGACCACAGATTCTCCGCCTGGTTCCCAAGCGAGCCATACACTTTGTACAAGCCGTAGTCCGTCCCTCCATAGTCGCCCCACACCTCCAGCGATGCCGTGAAGGCAATCTCTGCGGGGGCATCCAGGATAAACGTCGCCTCAAAGACGGCCCAAGCAGACTGGGTAAAAGGATCCGTCAGGGCGTGAAAAAACGGATTCCATTCTTCCGCCAGTCCCCGGACGGCGATTCGCCCGGTCTCAAACCGCGCCTCCTGTCCGGCCGCGGCAAAGTAATCTCCGCACGCATAGGAAGAGGACCAGTCCGGCGCTACTACGCCTGTGCCCGTGTTTTCCCAACAGACAACCGCCCGGTCCTGGAAAAAAGTGGGACTTTCGGAAGATTTGACATCCGTCTCTCCTGCACTGTTCTGGACATATACAATACACGAGGACGCATGGAATGTCACATTCGCCCGGACACAAGCGTGGAACAGGAACAGACAAAGAATTATTCGGGAAACGATTTCTGGCATCTCCATCCAATGCCCTCCGAACAAGACCTCTATTCCCAATATTTTAACTAGATTTCATTCTTGTATCAAGCGAAAAGCAGTTTCTTTGCTCGTTTTCATCAAATTCTTTTCGCTATGGGAGCGGCTTGTTGTTGAGCGTAATCGTCAATCCCTGGTGGGTGTCGTTCCTGGCAAAGCGGACCGTTGTGCCTTCGGGCGCCGAGTAATGAACCGTCAGGGTATCTCCGGCTTTCCGCCATCGCACTTCGACGGGGCCATGCATCGTGGCGGTAGCGCCTTTGGCCCAGTCCAGGCTGCCCAGACGCGGGCTGATCTCGATCTGGCGGCCGCCGGGCGTGATCGGCTTGATGCCCAGTACGATCCGATTCAGGAAATGCACCGGCGCCGAGGACCAGGCGTGGCTGTGGCTTCGCGTGGGAAATCCGCCGGAGCCGGTCGTGCCCGTAGGGAAGCTTTCCCAGACGGTCGTAGCACCCGCTTCCAGCATTGGCAGGTAGTTTTTATAGATTAGGGCGAGAATCTGGTCTTCCTGCCCCAGTTTTTCCAAGGCTTCGTAGAGATACAGCATGGCAAAAGGCGAACCCACCCGAATCATACCCTCCGGCGGATTCAGCATGTTCCGCTGGGCGTGAGGAATATTTTCCTGGGCGATGATGTCATACAGCACGGCCAGGAAGCTGGTATGCTGACAGACGCTGGGGCTGATCGAGCCGTCGTCTCGAACGGCGTCGGGATACGCCTTTTTATTGTCGTCCCAAAGGTCGTTGACGGCCTTGGCTACACGCGACCGAAAGGCCTTAAGCCATGCCGTGTTGGTATCATCGCCGAGGGCCTGGGCCGAGGCAAGAGCCGCATCGATCGCCCCGACGACGAACATGCTGTTATGCAGTACCGTCTTGCCGCCCTGGTCGATTCCGCTCCAGTCGAACAGGTTCCAATACGGTCCGCTGAACAGTCCCTGCTCGTTGAGCATCGTTTCAGCGCCTTTGAGATTGGCGATCACCGTCGGCTGGATCGCGCGAAGGAATTCCTTGTCGCCGGTGTACCAGTAGTAGTCCCAGGTCGAGATGCCCCAGAGAAAACTCCACGCCGGCAGCAGACAATCCCAGGCCGAGGGAACCTGACAGCCGACGATGGGGTACCGTTCCAGAGACTCGCCGGCCAGTCGAATGCACCGGCGCGCGATATCCATGCTGCCGAAGACGGTATAACCGAACAGGGATTCGTTTCTTGCATCGCCCACCCAGAGCGTTTGTTCATACAGCGGGCAGTCGGTGAAGGAATCCTCCATGCACAGTTTGAGCGTTCGCGCCGAGATGTCCCAGATGGCGTCAAGCCGGGCATCGCTGCACGAGAACGAGCCGATAAAGTTCAATGGATACGTCGATTCGATGAGTTTGATATTCCGAATGCGGACCGGACTGTGCTGCTCGCGCAGGGTAATGAAGACGTAGCGACCGGAACGCCGCTTCAGGGAAACAAAACGATTATGGCCCTGTTGGGTGATGTAGCGCAGGCCGTTGCGATGTCCCCGAGCGAACTGAATGCGACCATCCTCGGCGATATACTCGACGCCGTTGATGTCCACCTTGACCCCGGCATCGGCGATCAGATCCAGGGCATAGTATCCGACGTTCTGCTCGCCCAGATCGTACAGTAGCTCCACGTCGCCGTCACCGCCGGGCAGCACGGTAGTCATTTCTCCATTGTCGTACATCAGGCCGGAGGGATGAGCAACGAATTGAGCGGCGTCGGCGATTTCATTACGATTTTGAAACTGCCAGATGCTGTCGTTGACGAACATCCGGGCGGAATCGAGCTTTTCAGCACGTGCGGACAGTTTTACCCGGAATGTATTTAAATCCGTCACAGACTGCATCAGTTCCTCAGTGAGTTGGTTGTATCGAAGGATAATGTCAGCGACTTTCTTGTTCTCATCGCGAAAGTTGATCCATCGCAGATCATTCTCGACGAAGGCGAATTCGTTGAAGCGCAGGAAGCACCAGGGATTCGTATGATTCTCATCCATCGGGTTGGCCAGACGGAGATCCTGCGGATCAAAGAATCGCAGCGACTTCTCCTTATCGTGTCCGCACACCTCGCGCACAAAGGCAAGGATCAAATGCGGACCGGCTTTGACGCTATGGGAGCCGTCTTTGAGGACTTGTCCGTCGATCGCCACTTTAAATCCCTCTGTACGGAAGTCGATAAAGGAATCCTTTCGGGCATATAAAATGGTAGCCATGCCGCAGGCATTGCTTACCGTATGGTTGGCCTCGACGATACCGGGATTGACCAGACGGGCGGACGGCAGGCAGAAGTTCCACCCTTCGCATTTGACCAATCGAGCCCGAACAAACGACCGAAATGCCAACGGCTCCCTGGTCAAGAGACCTACATCGCGGGGATTCAAGTCTTTCCATGGCCCTTCGTCGGCCTCGTACAGGACGGCGGCCTTGGCAAAACTTTCCCGGCCGGTCAGACGGGCGTCAAACCACTCGGCCGGTTCCATTTGGATGCTGACTTTCGGCGTATTGGAAATCCAGCCGCGGGCGGCGGCGACATCCCACGACTCATCGGTGATGATCCGTTGCCGTTTTTTCTCTTCGGAGCACACATCCAGTTGCGCGAGCAGCCCGGCTTGCTGGCAGACGCGATGAAAATCGCCTACACCGTAATATCGCGCGATGATGCGAATAGTGTTGTCTCCGTGCCGGACATAGCCGGAGACGTCGATCTGGTCATACTGATAATGTTGCGGCCAACTGCGGCAGGGGCCGTCGTTGACCCATTGGCCGTTGATGAACAGGCGGTAGAAGCTATCGGCGGTGATTCGGATCGTGGCGGCGGCAGGTTTATGGAGCGGGAACTCTTTTGTGGCAATGATGGTCTGGTTGTACCCTTGATAATCCGCTTGTTGCTTCCAGATCCACTTGGCCGAGAGTTCGTCGGCCGCCGGGGCCGTTCGAACGACAGGCTGGGAGCCGGTTTTTTGGGATTCATAAGACATCTGTTTGGCCGTTTTCTTGTCGGGCTGTTTACATCCGATCAGGATCAATGACAATCCAAGCAGCCCTGCGGAAACCATAATTCTGCGATATATTGTCGGGATCATGCGAGTCCTCCTTTGATTCCTGGTTTTTGATCCTGTTATGATACCTTCATTGATTGACCAACATAAAATCCCTCCTTCGGCCTGTCAAGTATTGTTCCTCGGATGAACTTTGTGGAAATTGGGAAATTATTTACGTTATCGATTTTGTCTTTGACGCGTTGTTTCCTATATTTTTACTGGAGACGGATACGAGAGGATGGACGAGGCAAGAGCCCACGGAAAGGGTTGGCAGACAGGGCTTTATAGGACATTCGATCTGGTCGTCGGGAGGCTTGCCGGAGGGGACAGGCCTCCCGCTCGGCCGTCGAATAGGCCCGAACGAAGCTGGATCAGGTTTCCTGCATAAGACCTCAGTTATTCCATAATAAACAATCTTTTGCCCCACAAACTCCCTTACGAATTTCTTTCGAGTTGGATTTTCAGTGGTTATAATAAAGGTATGCCAAAGCGGGAAGAAACCTTGTTTTCCGGGGCGGAACGTAAGCAGATGAACGCCCATGCGCCGTTGGCGGTGCGAATGCGTCCCAGGGACCTGGATGAGTTCGTAGGGCAAGAGCATTTTGCCGGTTCGGGCAAGATGCTGCGGCGGATGCTGGAAGCGGATCGGTTAACAAGCCTGATCTTCTATGGGCCTCCCGGTGTGGGAAAAACAAGCCTTGCCCGGTTGATTGCACGGAAAACCGGGGCTCGATTTCATTACCTCAGCGCTCCGGCGGCCAGCGTGAAAGATGTCCGCGAAATTTCGGCCTCGGCCAAAGACCGTCTGGCCACCGGCGGGGGACGAACGCTCCTGTTTTTGGATGAAATCCATCGTTTTAACAGGGCTCAGCAGGATGTGCTTTTGGACGATACCGAAAACGGGGTTATCATACTGATCGGAGCGACAACGGAAAATCCTTTTTTTTCCGTCAATTCGCCGTTAATCAGCCGAAGCACGGTATTTCAGTTCGAGCCATTGAGCGAAAATGATGTGATATCCATCCTGAAAAGGGCGATTTCGGATACAGAGCGGGGATTCGGACAATACGAAATCCAGGTGGAGGAAGAAGCCCTCCACTATTTGGCCGTCATCAGTGATGGGGATGCCAGGCGGGCTTTGACAGGTTTGGAAGTAGGTGTATTAAGCCAGTTGAAAAATCAGGGGGGAGGGAAAATTCGCTTCGATGTTAATCTGGCTAAAGAATCTGTCCAGCAGAAGTCGATTCAATATGATAGAAGCGGCGATACGCATTTTGATCTGGCCAGCGCTTTTCAAAAGAGCATGCGGGGTTCGGACCCGGATGCCACGGTCTATTGGCTGGCTCGGATGATTGCCGGGGGTGAGGACCCTCGTTTTATCGCCCGTCGCATTGCGGTCTGTGCCGCTGAAGATGTGGGCAACGCGGATCCGGCAGCGACCATGCTGGCCGCGGCGGCAGTGCAGATATCCGAGTTTGTGGGGCTTCCTGAGGCTCAGTTGCCTTTGGCCCAGGCGGCGCTTTATGTGGCCTGTGCTCCGAAATCGAACGCCTCTTCCACCGCGATCTGGGAGGCGGTTGCCGATGTCAAGGCCGGGCGGACCATTCCGGTACCCCGATATTTACGGGATGCACACTATAGCAGTGCTAAAAAATTGGGTCATGGCCAGGGATACAAGTACCCGCATAACTGGCCGGATGGATTTGTGGCTCAGGACTATCTCGGACAGGAACTGGATAAACCGTACTATCGGCCAAAGAGCGTCGGCCGGGAGAAGAAAATAGGCGAGTATTTACAAACGCTTCGGGATCAGTTAGAACAGTGCAGGAAAGAACAGGCAAATCCTCAGAAAACGTTGGAAGAATCGTAATGGATAAGCGGCATTTGCGCCGTCAGATCAAGAGCCGTTTGCAGGATATGGATCCGGATTTGATTCGGGATAAAAGCCATCGGATATGCGATTTTGTGGCTCAGACCGAGGCGTTCCGGAAGGCATCGGTGGTTATGGCGTATCTGGCGATCCCCCAGGAGGCGGATTTGTCACGGGTGATGCTGTATGCATGGCAACAGGGGAAGGTTGTAGCGGCCCCTCGGGTGGAATGGGAAAAAAAGCACATGTTGGCGGTGGAGATTCAATCCATGGATGCGGCGTATTCCAGGGATGTCTCGGGTCTTCGAAATCCCTTGCAGGGAAGGCCGGTGCCGATGGAGGACATAGACCTGATTTTAACGCCCGGTCTGGCGTTTGATGATCGGGGAGGGCGTCTGGGCAGGGGAGGCGGGTATTATGACCGTTTCTTGCATTCGCAACGGTTGAAAGCCACTGTATGCGGTATCGGCTTTTCCGAGCAAAAGGTTGCATCGGTGCCGATGGAGCCCCATGATCGATATATGGACATTGTAATAACCGATGAGGGCAACAGGGAGTGCCGTAGGCACGGAGGTGAATAACGTGGCAAAACGATACCAGTATAAGTCGTACCGGCAACGCCGTCGCGAGAACCAAAACATGTTGCTTCTGGGTTTGGCGGCAGTGCTTGTGGTGGGTGGCATGTTTTATTTGGTCAAAAAACGCTGGGCCGGGGCTGCTGAGGTGGGCCCGGGGCAAGCCGAATCGACAGCCAGCGGACATTATGCACTTCGCGATTCGGGAATAGCCCCGTTTGAGCGAGTGATCGAAACCCCGGTCGAAACCCCGCAAGGCGCCCAAGGGAAGGAACCCGAAGATCCTCAGAAAACCTCGTCCCCTGCGCAGAATCCTGCCGCCGAAAAAGACACGGTTGTTGTTGCTCCGATCTCCGATCCGGTCACCAGTCCGGAGGCGGTGACCCTAATCGAATCGGCGGTGGCCTTTGAAGAAAAGGGGCAATATATCGCTGCCCGAAACAAGCTCAATGAGGTGCTGGGACTGGAGTTGAGTTCGGAATTTCGCAACAAAGTCAAGCTCAAGATGTCTCAGCTTTCCGAACAATGGCTGTTTGGCAAGCAACTTTTGGAAGGGGACAATCGGACCATGCCTTATCAGGTCAAATCCGGCGATGTACTGGCCTTGATAGCCAGAGATTATAAAGTGTCTCACCAGTTATTGATGAAAATCAACGGGATTAAGGATGCCCGTTCTTTGCAGGCCGGCACCACCATCAAGGTGGTTCAGGGGCCTTTTCATGCCAGGGTGTATCGATCCACGTATTCCCTGGATTTGTATCTGGGCGATATGTTCGTTAAAACCTATAAGGTAGGACTCGGCAAGGAGGGCAATGATACCCCGACGGGTCTGTGGCGTGTCAAGTCCGGGGGCAAGCTGATCAGCCCCACATGGACCGATCCGGATACCCATAAAACCTATGTGGCGGATGATCCCGACTATCCGTTGGGCTCCCGGTGGATTGCGCTGGAGGGGCTGGAAGGAGACGCCAAGGGACGGGAGGGATTTGCCCTTCATGGGACCAAAGATCCTCACACGATCGGAACTCGTTCCTCGCGGGGCTGTATCCGGCTGTATAACGGAGAGATCATCGAACTGTATGACATTCTTGTTCCTATCCACAGCAAGGTGACTGTCGTGGATTAGCGGGAAAGGCGAGCGACCGATGCGCCGCAGGTGGCGACATGATAGAACCGTAACCTTGCTTGCCTGGCTGAGCAGCATTCTGATTCATGTCGTGGTTTTCAGCGTGTTCGGGGCGGTTTCGTTTCGCAGCGCCGGGCAGGGCGACGCCGGTCGGACCAGGCCGGTCCCGGTGGTTGCCCAGATTAAGCAGGCGATGAATACCCCTTTTGTAATTCCCAAACCAAAGGTCAAAACCCTTTTTTCCGAACATCGCTCCCTTCGCCCGGTCAAAAAGGATCTGGAATGGAATACGGTCGGGAAAATTGATCTGGGACAGACGCAAGAGCCTGTTGTCGAATTGTTCTCGGAGACGCCGTTGGGGCTTGAAACGACCGACAGGAGTGCGACGGAGGGCGTATCCTTTTTTGGTCAATATGCCGGAAGTCGTAAAATATGCTATGTAGTGGATGCTTCCGGCAGCATGCATGGCCGTCTGGGACAGGTTAAAACCCAGTTGACGGATTCCATTGAACAGCTCCGGCCCGATCAGTTTTTTTACATCATCTTTTTTCAGGATGGCGATCGCCTCCTGGAGACCGGCGGCGGAAGACTCGTGCGAGCGACTCCTGCCAACAAAGAACAGGCCAGGGCTTTTATTGACGGGGTTATACCCAGCGGACCGACCAACGCGGTCAACGCCCTTCAACGGGCCATGCAGATACGGGATTCCCAAGGACGAACGGCGGAATTGATTTATTTTCTGACCGACGGATTCGATCTGGGCGAAGGAACGGGCGTAGAGATGTTTGCGGCTCAGATTGAAAATGTGCGAAAGGACCTTGCATCCGGTACGCGAATCAATACGATAGGTTTCTGGGTGGAGCCGGAGGATGTAGCGATTCTTCGGCATATCGCCCGGCAGAGCGGTGGAGCCTTTACCAATATCGAATAGGAAGGGATCCGGGCGAAACCCAGCGGGAGTCTGAAACGTACCCCTCGGAGAAAGCCGAGGCGGGAATTTTTCTGGTCGACAGGGAAACCATGGGCATCGAGAAAATAAAGTCCCCTGTAAAGAAACGGATGATTCTTATGGCCGGCATGCCGGTATTTCTTACCGCCGGCGTCGCCATGGCGGCTCAGGAAGACACCTTCTTTCATCAGTTTGTCGTAGCCGGAGGAGGGATTGTCTACTATGTGCTGATCCCCATGTCGGTTGTGGCGTTGTTTCGGATCTTCGAGTTGTGTTATCTGGTGCGTCGGAAACGATTGTTGCCCGCTTCGTCCCTGACCGAGATCGCCACAGCGGTCCATCAGCATGGTTTTCCCGCTCTGACGCATCGGTTGTCCGAAAAACGGGACCTGATCAGCCGGGCTTTCTGGCGGGCCGCAACCCAGACCGCCGGAAAGCCCGACCTGGTTTTCCTGGAGGACCTGATGGCCGAGGCGCTGCATGATGAAACCAGTCGGCTGCTGCGCAAGACGGAGTTATGCAACATTATCGGCAACGTCGCGCCGATGGTCGGCCTGTTCGGAACCGTGTACGGGATGATTCAGGCATTCGGCATATTGGGGATTGCCGGCGGCCAGCCTCGTCCGGATGAGCTGGCCGAAAAGATCAGCGTGGCTCTGGTCACGACATTCTGGGGGCTTCTGATTGCGATTCCGGCGCTGACCCTGTATGGGGTATTCCGTTCTCGTATCGAGTCGTTAAGCAGCGAGGCCGCCGTCCAGGTGGAAGCATTGCTGCGTCGATTGCTGCCCTCCATGAATCCCGGACGGTTCGGGCTGGACACCGATGCGGATGTCCCTCTTGGAGATCAGGAGGAGCTGATCAAAAAGCGCCGTGAAACAAGAACCAGAAATCGTATGGATTCGCGTTCTTCGTAAAGGGCAACCCATGCGGACAGTCACATCCGGCCCCTCCGTACAGGCAAGTTTCAATATGACGCCCATTATCGATGTGGTGTTCCTGCTGATTATCT
Source organism: Sedimentisphaerales bacterium (assembly GCA_016930745.1). GTDB lineage: Bacteria > Planctomycetota > Phycisphaerae > Sedimentisphaerales > Anaerohalosphaeraceae > JAFGGE01. The sequence continues at coordinate 9,769 of JAFGGE010000090.1, read as the reverse complement.
TTTTTATGCTGGTCTGTCAGTTCATTGTGGCCGAAAACTTCCAGGTCAAGGTTCCCGATCGGATCAGCACGGCGGTGCATTCGGAACAGATCAAGGCCGGACAGACGGCCATTGTGACGGTCATGCAGGACGAGGACGGACAGGTGCGCTATGCCGTGGGGGCCGAGATCATCGCTGTCCAGAAAGAGGACCTGATCCGTGCGATAGCCGCTTCGTTGAATCATCAATTGCGTTCGTTGCCGCCGGACAAACGGGTAGTCACGCTGCGCAATGATAAATCAGTACCCTTTCAGCACAGCAAATACGCCCTGGCCGCCATCAGCCAGAGCAGCGCTACCGATATCAAATGGGCGGTGATCAAGGGAGACGTCAAATAACATATCGTTGTTTGGAAACACCCCGGACTTACAGTAAGCTCTGAATCGCTTTATCCCAAACCTTATTGATCCAGGTTGTATCGTCAAGAGAAATTACTCTTCTGCATTTTCTGCCTGAATCCAAAAAGGCGAACTTTATTCCTTATCCGGCTAGGCTTATGCCGATTCTTTCTTCTGTTCGGCGTCCTCTTCGAAAATGGCGGCTTTGCCATCGATGATGTCTTTGGTAATGACATACTTGCCCGGCTTGGGCTCCTCGGGCAGACGGTACATCAGCTCAATCATGATCTCTTCCGTGGTCGCCCGAAGGGCGCGTGCGCCGGTGTCCCGCTGGATGGCTTTTTCGGCCAGAGCGGTCAGGGCCTCGTCGGTAAAGGTCAGCTCGGCGTCCTCCATCTGGAAGAGTTTCTGGTACTGTCGGATCAGGGCATTCTTGGGCTTGGTGAGGATTTCGATCAAAGCGTCGATATCCAGGGCGTTCAGCGTTGTGATCATGGGCAGCCGGCCGACCAGTTCGGGAATCATGCCGTATTCGATGACGTCTTCGGGGATCACCTGATGGATCAGATCGGAGTATTCTTCTTTGTTGTCCTGCCGGCCGGATTGCTCGGAGTCAAAGCCGATCATCTTCTTGCCGAGGCGTTTTTTGACGATGTTCTCCAGCCCGACGAAAGTGCCGCCGCAGATAAAGAGGATCTGGCTGGTGTCCACCTGGATATACGATTGTTCGGGGTGTTTGCGGCCGCCCTGAGGCGGGATATTGGCGATTGTGCCTTCCAGCATTTTAAGCAGGGCCTGCTGGACGCCTTCCCCGGAAACATCGCGCGTAATGGAAACGTTTTGATTGGTCTTGCCGATCTTGTCGATTTCGTCGACATACACGATTCCCCGCTGGGCCGCTTCGATATCATAGTCAGCCGCCTGCACCAGGCGCAACAGGAAGTTTTCCACATCTTCGCCGACGTACCCGGCCTCGGTAACAGTGGTCGCGTCGCAGATCGCAAACGGGACATTGAGCACACGGGCCAGAGTACGCGCCAAAAGGGTCTTTCCGGAGCCGGTCGGACCGATCAGGAGGATGTTGGATTTCTCGATTTCCACATCGCTGTCCCCTTCTCCGACATGCAGCAACCGCTTGTAATGGTTATGGACGGAGACGGCCAGGCATTTTTTGGCGTATTCCTGACCGATGACGTATTGATCCAGAAACTCCTTGATTTCGCGAGGTTTGGGGATATCGCCCAAATCGGCGCGTTTGCGTTCCTGTCGTATGATATTATAGCACAAGTCAATGCATTCCGGGCAGATAAAGACATTGCCCGGTCCTTCAACAAAGGCGTCAACCTGCTTTTTTGTGCGACCGCAAAAACTGCAAATATCGCGTCGTCCCTCGGTTTTTTTTGCCATCTTCGGACCATCCTGTTCAAAATAAAAATACCAGCTACTATAAGAATTATACCCGCCGAAGGACCTGTTGGCAAGCGGGCTGGGGGCTTTGTGTGCAAAAAATGACTGTAAATCCGGCATACAGGCCTCCTCCGCCGGGCCAGGATATAAATTATGGGGATTTCTGGAGAGCGTTTAACCGGTCTTTCCAAAAAGGCGGACAATCCGGCGTGCTGTTTAACAGGACATCGATGGCATGATATATTTCAGACGGACGTGTAGAGGAAATCCTGGAATAGCAGTATATCTGGTAATATCTGGCCTGCCACCAGGACCATGGATCTTTGTCTCGATAACCGCCGGCGGCCTGGGACAGGATTTCCCATGTTTCGGCGGCCTCGACGAATTGCTTGTTGGCGGTAAGCAGGCGGGCTTTTGAGCGCATCCAGTCGAAATCCTGGGTATTGGGTCCCGGATGCAGGTAATCCAGGAGGGACCGGGCCTGTTCCAGGGCCTCCTTGTCCTCGGGCAGCACAGTCAGCAATTCGGCCATAATCAACTGCATCTGTGATCTCTGTTCGGCATCGAGTTCTGCAATGGCGTATAAAGCCAGTTTTCGAAGCCGCAGGACGAAAGAGGGGTAATTCTTGATTGCCTGAAACTGGTCGATCCGTTCGATGGTGTCTGTCAGAATCGCCAGCGCTTCGGCAAGAACATTCTGATCCGGAGAATCCAGGACGGAAGAGATCGCGGCAGCCGCCTTCGGATATGCATTCAAATCGTTTTTTTGTGTTCGCAAAGCCATGGATCGCAGGACGGCTGCTGTAGCGGGGTCCATATCGGTAACCGTATCAAGCAATTGCAGGACTTTTTCGGCTTCCTGTGAAGTGGGTTTTTCCAGCGTCAGCCGACACCATAAGACGATTGCCTGAGTTCGGACTTGTTTGTCCTGGTCGGTGATGGTCGGAACGGTTACGATGAGATCATGAATCTTATGTTGAATGAGCTCTCTTTCGGTTTCCGAAAGAGGTTGGTTTTCCAGACGACAGAGGATCCGATCCAAACGAGCCTGCCATGCATAGGGACCGGATTGATCGGCGATTTTGAGCAACAGGGTATCGGCAGACTCCGTTTTCTGGCAGGCCCGCAATACGGTGGCATAGGCGTATTCGAGTTTAGGATCGGGACGGTCTTCGGCGAGGTCGTAGTAAAAGGCCAGAGTCTGGCAGGCCAATGGGGCCCGGCTTTCGTCTGTAAAGTAAAGTTGGTAAGCCTGCCGGGCGGCTGCGGCGGCTAGGGCCACAGCCGGGACATCGAGTTGTGGATCGGCCTTTTGTTTCTGACCGGTCGCCGCCAGGACATACTGTGCGATGGCCTTTTCGGGATTGGCTGTGCGATACGCCTGGGCCAGGGCAAAATGCAGCAGGGGACGGGGAGACGAAGAAAGCTGTGAAAGATGTTCCAGAAGACCGATGTGTTTTTCCGGTTCGTCCCGGCAGGCCTGCTGTAACGCCAATCCAAACGATAAAGAAGCCATCGGTTGAAGATCCGAAGGCGTGAGCGTGTTTTCCTGGAAACGACAGGTCAGGTCGTCCAGAAGGGTTGTAGCGATCAGCGGCTGGATGCCGGGCAGCCTGTTTACAATCTCGGTTACCCTTTGCTCGGAGGGTTCGCCGGATCGAAGTTCGAGAAAGGCGAGCCGGATATTCAATTCCGGGTCGTTCGCCCATTTTGTTTTCGACAGGGCCGAACGAATCCGGACGATCTGATCCGCAGGAGCCTTGCCGTCCATCTTCAGACGAAGCATGACGGCTTGGAAATACGCGGCGTCGGGAAGATTTCTGTTCTCGGCATACCGGGTGAGAAGCTCCAGGAGAGTTTGTTCCGCCTGTCGGAGATAGCCGAAGTCCTGTCTGGCCAGTTGAATCTGCGCCTGGGCCGTCAACAGCAGGGCCTGATGCGGATCGAACCTCTCGGCGTTTTGTCGACAGGACTCAAGAAGATTCCTCAATTCCGTCTGACAGGCGGCCGCATCGGCACTGAGAGCAAACCAGTAGTTCGTTTGGCATAAAAACCATGCCGTTCGTCCGGCGTCCGAATGGAGTTTTCGCCACAGGCCGGTATCGCCGAAACGTGCGTCCCAGTCGTCGCCTTCATACGCTTCGATAAATTCTTTGGCGGCGGATTGGAGATGATGTATTTCCTGCAGACGTTCCCGGCACCGGCGGGCGAGAGTCTGCATCGTTTCACGATCTTGGCGCCCAAGAAAACGGTCGCCAAATTCATAACGAAGACGTATCTCCAGCGTATCCCGCAAGAATTGTTCGGTAATACGAATCGATTCTTGTTCCATTTGAATAATGGCGTCAGGATCGGGGACATCCTGAGAATGGACCAGGGCGGCCGGGACGAAGATAAGGAGGGGAAGAACTCGAAAGGATATGGCCGGCATGGATTACAGCTCCATTGCAAAAGTAATGTCGTTGACGCCCATCGCATAGAGCAGGTTATACACTTTGACCAGATGGTCCCATAGGACCTGATCGTCGCAGCGGATTTCGATCGGATCGGAGGCGGTGCGTTTTTGCCGCCCTAAAATGGCTTTCAGGGATTGGGAGAATTCTTCCATCTGTTCGGCTTTTGGATCGATGTCGACCAGAATTTCCGCCAGAGGAATCTCGGCCCCGATGGTGATGCGGCAGCCCTCCGAGGCGGGAAAAAGACAGATGGCCAGCGGCTCAATAACATCCAGGCGAGGCAGATTCTCATTGTTTGTGGGGAGCTGAATCGGCAAAAACTGCTCGGGGGCGCGGAACTTGGCCGTAAGCACAAAAAAGACCAGAAGCAGGAAGATGATATCGATCATGGCAGTCATGCGCAGGGACGGAAGGGGGCGTTTGCCGCAGGACAAGCGCCGCTGGAGGGTCCGGCGAAGGCTTGTCGTGTGATTTGTGTTCATACGTGTACGGCTTCCATCCCGGCCCGCAGAGCCCGGATGTTAATTTCGACAAACTGCGGCTTTTTTTCTTCAAACATGTCGCGGACGGTCTGGATCAGGCTGTCGGGTTTCAAAAGCCCGGTTGCCTCGGCCAGAGCGCCCAGCGCCACCATATTCGCGGATCGAATTGCTCCGAGTTGACGCGCAATGTCCGTTGCCTCGATGGCGGCCGCTTTCAGGTCGCTTCGCTTGACGGATCGGTTTACCAGGGATGTATTCAGTACCAAAATGCCGCCGGTGGCCATCACCGGCTCGAAGCGGTCCAGCGACGGACGGTTTAAGATGACGGCGATGTCGGGGATTTCGACATAAGGGCTGGCCACTTCGGTATGGGAAATCACAACCGTGGAATTGGCCGTACCGCCCCGCATTTCGGCCCCGTAGGAAACCATGAGCGTAACATTTTTGTCTTCCAGCATGGCGGCTTTGGCGATCACATTGCCGGCCAGAACCACGCCCTGTCCGCCGAATCCCGCGATGATGATTTTTATTTCGTTATCGTTTATGGGTTTTATCATTTTCGAGCCGATCCCCGCGACGATCTTATCCGGCGTCTTTGTAAACGCCCGGAGGAAAGACGGATTTCATTTCGTTATTGACAAAGTCGACAGCCTTGGCCGGCGTAAGTTTCCAGTCGGTGGGGCACATGGAAAGCACTTCCACCAGGGAAAAGCCCTTGCCGTCGATCTGGTATTGAAAGGCCTTTTTAATGGCCTGCCCGGCCCGGATCACATCCCTGGGGGTGCTGACGGCGACCCGCTCCAGATACGTTACCCCATCCAGGCTGCTAAGAAGTTCGCACACTTTGATAGGCGGACCCTGCAATTTGACATCCCTGCCGTCGGGAGTGGTCGTGGAGGTCTGACCAAGCATCGTTGTCGGGGCCATCTGCCCGCCGGTCATGCCGTAAATCGCATTGTTGATAAAAATCACGGTAATATTTTCGCCTCGGTTGGCGGTATGGATCGTTTCGGCGGTGCCGATGGCGGCCAGGTCGCCGTCGCCCTGGTAGGTGAATACAATCCGGTCCGGCAGGCATCGTTTGATGCCGGTGGCCGCGGCAGGGCTACGACCGTGGGAACATTCGATGATGTCGCAATTGAAATAGTCATACATTAGTACGGCACAACCCACCGGGGCGGTGCCGATCACCCGTTCCCGGATGCCCAGATCATCGATGGCCTGAGCCACCAGACGATGGGCAACCCCGTGCCCGCAGCCGCTGCAATAATGCGTCGGCGTATCGTAGAGCGTTTCCGGTCGTGCGAATTTCACGGCAGAGTCACTCCTCATAGACGGCTTGAATACGGTCGAAGATTTTTTCCGGGGTCGGGTACCATCCGCCGCCGTATCCGAAGAATTCCACAGGACATTTGCATTGACAGGCCAGCCGGACGTCTTCGATCATCTGTCCCTGCGACATTTCACAGACCAGAATTTTTTTTGCGGTTCCAAGAGCGGAAAGATACGCTTGGTCGGGAAACGGCCAAAGGGCAATCGGGCGGATCAGACCGACCTTCATGCCCTTGCGCCGAGCCATCTGGATCGCTCCTTTGGCGATGCGGGCGGTCGAGCCATAAGCCGTGACAACCAGTTTGGCGTCTTCGGTATTGACCTGTTCGACGAGCTTCAGTTCTTGGTGTATTTTTTGATATTTTTCCTGCAGATGCTGATTGTGCTGCGTCAGGGCGTCGGATGGGTGTAGAAACAGGGTTCGGATGACGCGCGGTTTCCTTCCCTTACATCCGTTCAGAATCCAGTCTTTTTCCGGCAATTCGACGATGGGCTTATAGGGGATCGGTTTGACCGGCTCGGTCATCTGTCCGAGGATGCCGTCTCCCAGGATCAGCACCGGATTACGGTAATAATCCGCATAATCGAACGCGTTCATAGTCAATTGCCACAGTTCCTGACAGGTCGCCGGCGCCAGGACAATCAGGCGATAGTCCCCATGGCCGCCCCCTTTGGTGGCCTGAAAATAATCGCCCTGAGCGCCGCGTATATTGCCCAGGCCGGGCCCGCCGCGCTGAATATTGGCGATCACGCAGGGCAATTCCGCCCCGGCGATATAGCTGATCCCCTCCTGCTTGAGGCTGATGCCGGGCGAGGAGGAACTGGTCATGCAGCGTGTTCCTGTCGCGGCTGCCCCGAAAAGCATATTAATAGCCGCAATTTCCGATTCGGCCTGTAGGAAAACACCCCCGGCCTCGGGCAGACGCCAGGACATATATTCGGGCACCTCATTCTGCGGCGTTATCGGATATCCGGCGAAAAATCCGCATCCCGCCCGGACGGCCGCTTCACACATGACCTCATTGCCTTTGATAAACAGTTTTTCGGTTGTCGAATTCAAAAAACCGTCTCCTCGGTCGGAGAATTATTTCTCGATGGTAATTGCCACTTCCGGGCACATTCGACAGCACAGGGCGCAACCGGTGCATTTCTCTTTATCAATCACCTCGGCAAAAGGGTATCCTTTGCTGTTGAGCTCTTCGCTCATGCGGAGGTTATCGATTGGACAGGCGCCGATACAGAGGCCGCATCCCTTACAGCGTTCCATATTTAGATTGATTTTGGCCATAGTTCCATCCGGGCAAAACCGCAACCCAAAGGAATATGGTACGAGGATAGGTTCGGATAGTCAACAATGAATTAACGGTCCCATTGGGGGGTTGTACGAACCGGACAGAAAGAAACACGGAATGGAAGCTGGACGTTGCCGTCGACCGATGGTAAAAGCCGTTAAACGGATGACGAGGAATTACGTATATTGGGTCGAGCTTGTTGGATGGTAAGCCGGATAACGATTCGTTAGGGACCAGATAAGGATAGCGGGTAAATCGGAAGATGCAGGAAAACCGACTAAACCGAACTATGGGGCTAAAGGAGGTGTTCTGCATTGCCTCCGGGGCAATGATTAGTTCCGGTCTGTTTGTTTTGCCTGGATTGGCCTATTCCAAGGCGGGACCAGGGGTGATTTTGTCCTATTTTCTAGCTTCTCTGTTAGTTTTACCGGGGGTATTGAGCAAAGCCGAGCTGGCTACGGCCATGCCAAAGTCGGGGGGGACCTACTTTTTTGTGGAACGCAGTCTGGGGCCGGTATGGGGGCTTTTCAGTGGTCTGGCGGGCTGGTTTTCTCTGGCTCTCAAGAGTGGATTTGCCATTGTCGGTATGGCTCTCTTTGTGGAAGTGATGGTTCAATGGTTAGGCGGTTCTGCCCTGGCGCCATGGCAGATCCGAGTCCTGGCGGCGGCCTGCGGGATCTTTTTTACCGCCCTTAACACCGTCAGTGTACGGCATGCAACCGGCGTTCAAGTCTTGCTGGTATTGATTTTGATTATTATGCTTGCAGGTTTTATCCTTTTTGGATTTCCTGCCATGGAAGTACGCCGCATGGAGGGATTTCTGTCGAAAGGGTGGATGGCGATTTTGGCCACAGCAGGTCTTGTATTTGTGAGCTATGGAGGAGTGACACAAGTTGCTACGATTGCCGAAGAAGTGCGACATCCGGGTAAAAATCTTCCACTGGGTATGTTTCTGGCGTGGTTTTTCGTAACGATTCTCTATGTGGGAGCGGTAACCGTCAGTGTGGGCGTCATGGAGGGTCAGGAATTGGCCAAGAGCTATGCGCCCCTCTCAGTGGCGGCCGGGCAATTTATGGGTTCGGTGGGTTTTCTATTGCTTGGATTTGGAGCCATCGCCGCTTATGTAAGCACGGCCAATGGAGGCATCCTGGCGGCCTCACGAGCCCCGATGGCCATGAGCCGGGACAATTTGCTTCCGTCGGTTCTGGCCAGAGTGCATCCCAAATTCAAAACTCCGATGATCAGTGTCCTCGTTACAGGCAGCTTTATGACGGCGGCGCTCCTTGTGTTGGATCTGGAATCCCTGGTTAAAACAGCTTCGACACTGATGATCCTGCTGTTTCTGCTGGATAATGCCAGTGTGATCATCATGCGGGAAAGCCGGATTCAGGCCTATCAGCCCAAGTTCCTCTGTCCTCTGTATCCCTATATGCAGATTGGAGCGATCCTGTTTTACGTTCTTTTGATTGTGGATATGGGAGCGGCGCCATTGGGTATTTCCGCAGGTTTTGTCGCCGTCAGTGTCATTTGGTATTTCGTATATGTTCGAACGCGGGTACAGCAGGTCCCGGCAGCCATGCATATTGTCGAACGGGTTACCGACCGGCAATTGCAAACCGTGACGCTGGAAAACGAGCTGCGGGATATCCTGTTAGAGCGGGATGCCATTGTGGCCGACCGATTCGATCGGCTGGTCCAGAGCTGCCGGATCATCGATGTGTCGGGCAGGCGCCTGTCCAAAGAAGTCTTCGGGCAGGTCGCTGAAGTGTTGTCGCAGCGGTTCAATATGAGCGAATCCGAATTGTTCGAGCGATTGATGCGGCGCGAAGCGGAAGGTTCAACGGTAATTGCTCCGGGGCTGGCGATCCCGCACATCATTGTCGAAGGGCAGGGACACTTCGAACTGGTGCTGGTACGGGCGACGGAAGGAATCAATTTCCCCAGGGCAGAGGAGCCGGTGCGAGCCATGTTTGTCCTGGCCGGCAGCAAAGACGAACGGAACTATCACCTCAGAGCTCTGATGGCTATCGCACAGATTGCTCAGGAAAAGAATTTCGATAAACGATGGCTCAATGCCCGCGATGCCGAAGGCCTTCGAAATATGATCCTGCTGTCAACCCGAAAACGCGATCACGAGTGATATTGCCATGTCTAGATTTCGTCAATGGTACTTTTTCCGAGAGCCGCCAGGGCAATTCGGACGTTACCAAATGGGGCGCTGACGGCAAATCCGGCGACCCGGTCGGCGATCTGTTCGATCATCTCCCGTGCGATCTGTATTCCCAGCACCCGCCCCTGCTGGCGTGTTTTGGCGGCGCTCATGCGATGCAGCAATGCGTCGGGTACAACGACGCCGGGCACTTCATTGGCCATGAATTCGGCATTCTTGTAACTGGTAAACGGCCATATTCCGGCGACGATGG
>JAFGGE010000089.1 GCA_016930745.1 Sedimentisphaerales bacterium | reverse complement strand
GGGTCGAGGCCAGGGCAGGCGCCGGATAACGGTCGGGTGTTTGCGGATCGATCGCCGGCAGCGAAATCGAATCCATCGGATAGAGATCAAAATACTTCTTTGGGGTCACCCACGGACAATGGGGTCTGTAGAATCCGGCGGCAATGAAGAAGGGCTTATCCTTGTGCTCTTCGAGCAGCCGGATCGTCTGGTCGGCCACCTTGCCGTCGGTGTGCTGCGGATCCGTTCCCGTCTCATCAGCCAGAAACGCCATGGCCGAGCCAAGGCCCCGTTTGGGCGTGTAGTTCATAATGTCGGCTTCCAGCGTTGTCTTGTCGAGGCCGGCCGGATTCAATCGCTCCAACCACGATACCCGGTCGTCCAGGCCGTTGGTGCCGATGTCCCCCGGATTGCCATAATGGTATAACTTGCCCACGCGCGCTACATAGTATCCGTTGTTCATGAACATCTGCGGCAGCGTCACCACATCGGGCAGATCCTGACGGAAGTGATACCGCAAATCGAACACCCGCGTGCTATCCGGGCGCAGGCCGGTCAACAGCGAGGACCGGCTCGGGCTGCACAGGGGAAACTGGCAGTACGCCCGATCGAACCGCATCCCGCGGTCGGCTAGCCGGTCGATGCCCGGCGATTGGACCAGAGGATGCCCGAAACAGCCCAGATCGTTGTTCATGTCATCCACGGCAATCAAGAGAACATTAGGTTTGGTGCGGGAACCAGCCGATGCGCCGGCCCATTGGCGGGAACACCCTAACAGGCCGCCGCTTATGGCAATGGAACTGATTTTCAGAAACTGCCGTCTCGAAAGATGGATTCTCTCGCCCATGTTTTTGCTCCTGAATAGTTTGTATCAACTGGCATTTTATTGTATAGCGACTATAATGATATGGCCACAATGTTCCGAAAAAAGAATTTTTGTCATATACAGTGTAAAGGAGATAGACACATGTACTGTCAAAAATGCGGCTCACAAAATCCCGATGGTTCCACACGATGTTTTTCCTGTGGTTATGAACTAGTTCAGGTTTCCTATTCAGCGACAGCCACAAAAACATCGGGTCTGGCGATTGCGACCCTGATACTAGGCATTCTGGCGCCGTTGACTATCGTTACCGCCCTGCCGGCGGTGATTTGCGGCATCCTGGCCCTGGTCAATATCTCCGGCAGCCGCGGCCGTTTGAAGGGCGTCGGCATGGCGGTCGCCGGTATCCTCCTGCCGATCTTGATCGTCCCGATGATGATGTTGATAGCGATCCTCCTGCCGGCGCTTTCACAAGCCAGGAATGTGGCCCAAAGGGAAGTTTGCCGAATAAAACTGAGTAGCCTTTCAATTGCGATGATGGTATACGCAAACGATTACGAAGACAATGTACCTACGGCGGAGAAATGGTGCGATCTGCTTATGAAGGAAATGGACGTACCCGAAAAATCATTTCATTGCTCCACCACGCCGCAAGGAACTTGCTCCTATGCGCTCAACAGCAATATACTCGTGTTGGAAGGACAGGCTGATCCGCATCTTGTCCTGCTCTTCGAGAGTCAACCCGGCTGGAACCAGTCCGGCGGCCCGGAGTTGCTAAACACACAGAACCATGATGGCAAGGGATGCAATGTCGCCTTTGCCGATGGTCATGTGGAGTTCGTCCGAACCTCCGAATTGCCAACCTTGAAATGGACTTACGACGATAAGTAAAACCGAGGAAATGTCCTGAAGGAAGAATCGTTAATTTTTTGTTGGTATGCTGTTACGCGAAATGCGGCAAATTCAAGCCGCGATCCAGTAAACCGATTGACAATCGGCATCCGGCAATCTACGCCGAAAACCGTGGGCGTGATTTTGATTCCCGGCTAGAAGCGTCCATACAACCATCCAGAACCATTTCGAACTCATCAATAGTTTCCTGCCCGCCCTATTTTCTACCCTCTTTCGCCATCTCCATTATCACCAGACCATCCTTCCGGATCAGCCAGTAACGATATGATGCGACGCATCCGCTTCGGGGGCGGTCTGTCATCCATTGCATCAGGCCCCTTCAACCGGCTTTACCGCCCAGCGGAATCTGGCCGATGCGCTGCGCGGATTGGAGAGAATTTCTTTGATTTGCGGGACGATGACTTTTTTTGCCGCTATCCGGTATATGCCATTCCTGATGCCGTCACGAAACGACTGTTTGATAAGGCGGTCTTCGCCGCTGTGAAAACTTATTATGCCGATTCGGCCTCCTGAACGCAGGCAGTAGGGCGCCACTCTTAAAAGCTCGTTTAGGGAACCGAGCTCATCGTTAACCAATATCCGCAGGGCCTGGAACGTGCGGGCAGCGGGGTGCAGCGAACCGGATCTTGCGCTGCGCTGCTGCTGTCGCCATGTTTTTACAGTCAGGCCCTTGACATTAAAAATCAGATGAACGAGCTGCGATGTCCGCGTAATCGGCTGCACGGTCCGCCGGGTAACGATCTGGCGGGCAATTTCCCGATGGTCATGCTCATCCGCCAGTTCCCAAAACACCCTGGACAGTTGCTCTTGCGAAAGGGTGTTGAGCAAATCTGCAGCGGTTTGCTTAAGCCGGTCGTCCATCCGCATATCGAGTGGGCCGTCATGCTTATAACTCATGCCGCGATCGGGATTGTCTATCTGCATACTGGAAACACCAAGGTCGGCAAAGATAATGTCATAGCCGTCGATTTTTTCTTTGTTCAACACCTTGGCAATACCGGCGAAGTTGCTGCGATAAAAACTTACCGGCGCCTCCCCTTTACTCAACCGATGTCGGGTATGTTCCAGTTCCGTGTTGTCAACATCAAAGGCGATCAATTTCCCGTTGGGACCTATGCATTTCATAAACTCCGATGCATGGCCGCCGTAGCCGACTGTACAGTCAGCGACTACTTCCCCCTGTCGGGGCGTCAGGCATGCCAAAACCTCCTCGATCAGAACAGGAATGTGAGTGCCGACCGGCGTTTTGCCTTTCGCACGCAAGTGGTCCCGCAGCGCCGGGTGAGCCGCAATGTTATGTTCCTTGTATTTTTGCTGAAAACTTTTTGGATGGGTGCCGCTATATCGGAGACGCCGCCGATGGCTGGGCGACGACGGATCGCCATTATCGGATTGGCCAAGTGCATTCATAAAAACTCCCGGCTTGGTGTCATGTAATCCATGCTGCCGTGCGGCCGATAGCGATTCAAACTTTACCCATTGAAGCGATTGACGATCGGCATCCGGCGGTCCTTTCCGAAGGCCTTGGGCGTGATTTTCACTCCCGGCGGGCACTGACGCCGCTTGTATTCATTCCGGTCGACCAGACGGATCACCCGTCTGACCGTCTCCTCGTCGAGCCCCTCGGCGAGCAGTTCCTGTCGGCTCTTGTCATCCTCCACGTAGCCTTTCAGGATGCGGTCCAGCAGATCATACTCCGGCAGGGAATCGCTGTCTTTCTGATTGGGCCGCAGCTCGGCGCTGGGAATCCGCACGATCACGCTTTCCGGAATCCGCTCCCGCCCGGCGCGGGTATTGACGTACCGGCTCAACTGATACACCAGCGTCTTGGGCACATCCTTGATCACGGCAAAGCCCCCCGCCGTATCGCCGTACAGGGTTGAATATCCCACCGCCGTCTCGCTTTTGTTGCCCGTCGTCAGGACCAGGAGTCCCAACTGATTGCTCAGCGACATCAGGATCGTGCCGCGAATCCGTGCCTGCAGATTTTCATACGCCAGCCCCGCATCGTCCCATCCGTCGATCCGCGACAGGGTCTGGTCAAACCGGTCCAGTACCTCCGCGATGGCAATGGTATGAAATTCCATCCCCATGTTTTTCGCCGTCCGTTCGGCATCCGAGATGGTTTCACTGGCGTTGAAACGGGACGGCATGGTGATCCCCACCACGTTCTCGGCCCCCAGGGCATCTACGGCGATGGCTGCCGTCAACGAGGAATCAATCCCACCGCTGAGGCCGATCAGGACCCGCTCGAAGCCGTTTTTGCGAACATAATCCCGCGTTCCGAGCACCAGAGCTTCGTAGACTTCAGCCACTGGATCGTACCCGACCGGACCTGTATGCCCTGCGATGCATTGTACCGACGGTTGTGATTGACCATCCCGATCCACCTCGAAAACCAGAAGGTCCTCGACGAACGCCCCGGCCTGACAGACGATCCGCCCCGATGGATCGGCGACCATGCTCCGCCCGTCGAATACCAGCTCATCCTGCCCGCCGACCAGATTGCAGTAGGCCGCCACTACCCCGAACTGTCGAGCGCATTGGCCGATCAACTCCTGTCGGCAGGCGATTTTTCCGACATGAAAGGGAGAAGCGCTGCTGTTGACGATCATATCCCTGGGGCCGGCCCCGGCCAAAAACCGGTCCAGCCAGGATCGATCCCAGATATCCTCACAGATCGTCAATACGATGCGCCATCCCTGCCGCTCAATGATCCCCGGCATCGAACCGGCTTCAAAGTACCGTTTTTCGTCGAACACGCCGTAATTCGGAAGACACCCTTTTCGATAGACCTGTTCGATGCGGCCTGCTTCGAGGACGGCCAGCGAATTGTAGGCCTTGCCGTCGGAACGTTCGGGAAAACCGACCAGAACGGTCGCATGGAGCGGCTGTAATTGGCCGGCAAGGTCGGTCAAAGTCTGACGACAGGATTCAAAAAAGTGCTTTTTGAGAAGAAGATCCTCCGGCGGATAGCCGCACAGGCTCATCTCCGGAAAAACAATCAGCGAGGCTCCCTGCTCTGCGGCCGCCTGGGCCTTTTGTCGGATGCGCCGGGCGTTGCCCTGTAAATCGCCCACAGAAGCATTGATCTGCCCCAGCGCCATCCGCCAACGCATCGATTAGTTCTCCTTAAGCCACCGATCCAGCGCCGCCGCCGCGCATCGCCCCGAATCGATGGCCCGTACGATCAGAGACGCACCGGATACCGTATCTCCGGCGGCAAACACCCATGGTACCGAGGTTTGGTAATCCTGCACAACAATATTTCCATGGTGATCCAGCTTCAATGCCAGATCCTCGACAATGCCCGTATGCAACACATGCATAAATCCCATGGCCAGCAGGACCAGATCGGCGGGAATATCAAACTCGCTGCCTTCCAGTTCCCGCAGTTTCCATTGGTCATGCTTCTTAAACCACTCCACCCGGCAACAATGCAGCATGTTGACGCGGGTGCCGGCGCCGGATATTTTCTTGGTCATTACGCCCCATTGCCGGTCACAGCCTTCTTCGTGGGAAGACGAGGTTCGCATGATCCGCGGCCAGAACGGCCAGGGCGTATCGCCGGGACGCGTCTCCGGCGGCTGGGGCAGGATTTCCAGCTGGGTGATGCTCTGGGCCCCCTGCCGCCGGGAGGTTCCCACACAATCGCTGCCGGTATCCCCCCCGCCGATCACGACCACCTTTTTATCTTTCGCATTAACGCTCCCGGAGGCTTTCATCGGCTCTCCGGCATTGATCCGATTTTGCGCCGTAAGGAAATCCATCGCAAACAGGATATTGTCATACCCTCGGCCCGGCACGGCCAAATCCCGCGGCTGTCCGGCGCCCATGGTCAGAAGGAGCGCGTCAAACATCCGTTGCAGGTACCGCGCCGACAGATCTACGCCCACCTCGACGCCCATCTGAAACAGAACCCCTTCCTGCCGCATCTGGTCCAGACGACGGTCGATGACGCTCTTGGCCAGTTTAAAATCGGGAATCCCATATCGCATTAAGCCCCCGGCCTTTTCATCCTTTTCAAAGACCGATACATCATGTCCGGCCCGAGCTAACTGCTGGGCGGCCGCTAAACCGGCCGGGCCTGATCCGATCACCGCGACACGCTTGCCCGTTTTCCGGGAGGGTAATAAGGGCTTGATCCATCCTTCCTGAAACCCCCGCTCGACAATCTGATACTCGATATGCCGAATCAATACCGGCTCATCGTTGATCGCCAGCGTGCAGGCCGTCTCGCACGGCGCAGGACACACCCTTCCGGTAATCTCCGGAAAATTATTCGTAGAGTGCAGGTTGTCGCAGGCCTGTTTCCAGCGACCGCGAAAAACCAGATCGTTAAATTCGGGGATCCGGTTCTTGACCGGACAGCCCGCACCATGACAGAACGGGATACCGCAGTCGATGCAGCGAGCCGCCTGGTATTGAAGCTGTTCCGGGGTCAGCGGCAGGTCCATCTCCCGGTAATCATGCACCCGCTCCTCGATCGGACGATGACCGACTTCCTGCCGCTTGAATTCCAGAAATCCCTTCGTCTTAGCCAT
>JAFGGE010000088.1 GCA_016930745.1 Sedimentisphaerales bacterium | reverse complement strand
GCTCAACAGGACCTGGAACAGGCCCGCAACCATTATACGACGGTGTTTAATCTGGCCCCGGTAGGCTATATCGCCGTCTATGAGGACACCGTTGTCAAGGAGATCAACTCCGCCGCCGCTGGCATGTTCGGCCATGATCGCCTGGACATCCTGGGCAATCCTCTGGTCATTTATGTACAACCTCAGGGGCGGGACGCCCTGCGGAAACATTTTCAGAAGGTTTTTACCGGAAACGAAGATACGACCGAACTGATTTTTGACCGCCATAACAGCAAATCCTTCATCGGCCGGCTGCACAGCCGTTTGATTCAGGATGGGCCATCGTCTGTTCGATGCTGTTTATGCACTTTGACGGATATGAGTGAAACCATCGCCGCCCAGCGTCAGCTCCATGAAAGACAGGACCAGCTTCGTCGCATCGAGCAGCGGAGCAGGGAATTGGAGCAGGCCCGGACCGAACTGGAGCAGGAGGTGCACAAACGCTCCCATGCCCTGGATTTGTCTCAGAAACAGATTGAACAGATCAACGGGGAATTGCGCCGGCAACAGGCAACGCAAAAACAAATCGAATCCGAGCTAAAACAGCAGCAGGAGGAACTGGAAACCAGAAAAAGAAACCAGCAGGAAGAACTCGAAAGGCTCACCGAGAAGCTCCGCCAAAAAGACGATGATCATGTCCTTCAGCTCCGGGAAAAAGAAACACAGATCCAGGACCGACAGGAGGCCTGCCGCCGCCTGGAGGAAGCCTTGGATCGGGAGCGAAAACGTCTCCTTGAAACAGAAGCAAAACAATCGGAAGCATTACGGCAACTGCAGGATATGCTCACCCGGCAGCAGACCGAACAAGAAACGATTCAGCAGGAGCTTCTGGCCCGCCGCCAACCTTCCGCCCCCTTACAGGATGAAAACATACGCCAATTGGAATTAACAAACACGGAACTGCAGAAGCGACTATGTGAGATGCGCATTACGGAACAGAAGCTTCGGCGACGCGTCGAACAGTTTCGCAAATATGTTCGTTTTCGGACCCAACGGCTAAACGAAGCCTCTGTCCAGTTGCAGCAACTCCAGCAAAAAAACGAACGATTGTGTCACAATCCCGGCCGACGGCAACAAGGGCTTTCCGCCGGCATGCCGCCCGAGATCGAAGAAAATGGCGTCCTGCGGTCCGAGCCTGACCGGTCGACGGAGCGGCTTGGCCGCCAGTTGACCCGACTTACGAAAGTAGTACAGGCCCAAAAGAGAAGACTCCAAAAAATCGTCGAAGAAAAAAAGGGCCGACAAGCGTCCGCTCAATTGATCCATCAAGAACACCTTAAGGAACGACGCGATCTGCAGCAAAGAGTCCGACAGGCCGAAAGACGGATCGAACAACTCCAAAGCAGACTCCACGAGCGGACAGAATCGGTTCGCAACATGCGGTGTCTTTTTCGCGAATCCGAAACAATGTTTGAGACGACATGCAGGCTGGCCCGCATCGGACAATGGACATACGATTTACTCAAAGGGCAATTCATCGCATCGCGACAATTACAACGGCTTTTAAGCCCGAAGTCCTCCGCTATTATATCGGATTTGGAAGGATTTTTGGCCATCGTACATCCCGATGATCGACAGAAGATGCATCAGATCTTCCATGAACCGGTCTGTAGGCGAAAACCCTTTCATGTGGAACATCGGACGATACCGACGGACGGCAGTCAGCGCATCCTGCTTCACTGCGTCAAACGCATTACAATAAAGGATGCCGACCTTTTGATCGGCGTTTGCCGGGATATAACCGAATGGCGCGATAAAGAAACCAAACTGAACGAACGAACCGTTTTGCTCGAACAGTCCGTACAGGAACAACATCAGAGAATCGAAACGCTGGAAGAAGAGATTCGGCAGCGGACCAGGCAATATCGCGTACTCGAAAACAAACTCATCGAACAGCGTGATGCTCTACTCGCTACGCTGAAAGGGACCGAAGAGCTTCTTGCCATAAGCAAAAATCATATACAGGAAACATGCGCCAGACAGGAACAAGAAGACGTACAAGCCCGTAAAAAAATCAAAGTACTTCAGTCCGAAATCGAGATCCGATCTGAGCAATTGAAGGAAGTCGAGAACAAACTGCATGCCCAACAGGCCAAAATGGAACAATTACAGGATGACTGGACTTCCAGGCAACGGCGATTTGAACATATTAACGCCGAAAGCGCCCGACAATTTCGAACCATCACCGTGGCGTTGCGCGAACGGGTATTTCATCATGCCCAAAAACGCCGGGCCATCGAACTACAACACGATCAAATACAAAAGTCCCTCGATGCGCTGGGGCTGGAACTTGCACAAACCAGGGAGCGCTTTGCAAAGCAGATCATGGACCATAAGCGCATCCAGCAGCGACTTATGAACGATAAACAGGTTTTACAACAGCAGATCGAAATCCGTAATCGGGAGATGGAACAACTTCGCGCTGAAATGGAAAAGCAGCAAAAGGATCATCGGTCCTATACACAGCGACTTACCGATCAGATACACTCCCTTCGAACGGAATTACACCAGTCTCAGGAAGCCCAGGCCAATCCCATCGATTCTCAGAGGGAAGAGCGGATGACCGAGCTGCAAATCCTGCTGGCCGAGCGAACCGAGGACCTTGAAAATGTGCTTCGGACCTCTTCCGCGGGCCTGCATTCGCCGCTGGCCGATCTGGCCCGCTGCGCCGATCGGCTGGAAGAACTGTGCCATCGGCATCATCTCGCCGAATCGCGTCCGACTCTGGAACGTATCTTTGACCGGCTTGGCCAGGCGGGCAATGTTGTACAGGCATTAAACCAATTGAGCGATGTCGCGGCGGACGAACTGGATGAGATCAATGTCAATCTGATTATAGAAGACATCCTGAAAGAAAATCCTCATTTTTCTCGGAACAATGTCACTTTCCGAATTGACAAACTTCCCCCCTGTCGCGCCGACGCTCTGCAACTGAAAAAGGTCTTTACCCAGCTCATCGACAACGCCGTAAAATTCGGCAAGACGGGAACCGATCACTGTGTCTGGATCGACGGGCGGACCGAGGGCAAGACCTCTATCTATTGTGTGGAGGACAACGGTATCGGAATGTTACCGGAAAAACTCGACCATGCCTTCGGTATGTTCACTCAGATCGATCCGAAACATACGTCGGGTTGGGGGATCGGGCTTGCCGTCGTCAAACGAATCATCGAACGCCATGGCGGGCGGATCACCGTCGAAACACAGCCCGGCATCGGCTCGAAATTTTTCGTTACGCTGCCCCGGCAATGATCTCCGTGCGAGTCTCAGGAAAAGGCCTTTCGTAAAACCGCCAAACTCTTGGGGATCGCCGTGCGCGGATCTTCCTGCCCCTCGAATTCCAGAGAGACGTATCCTGAAAATCCATGGCTTCGGAAAATTCGTCCGATTCGCGGATAGTCCAGATCCAGCGTATACCATGTCCCGCCGCCATAATAGGTTTTCGCCTGAATGAAAACCGTCCTGGGGGCCAGCATCTCCAGACGGTCATAGGGATCTTCCAGGAAATTGCCCGTATCGGCCAGCACCTGAAGCCAGGGGGAATCCATGGCGTTGACAATGCGCAGAACGCCCTGCGGGGTCAATCCCAGCCCCCAATGATTTTCCAGACCGAGTACCACGCCGCATTTTTCTGCTGACGGAAGGCATTTCTCCAGACTTTCGATTACCCAGGGAAAAGCATCCTCATCGGTATATCCGGGCAAGGCGTTTTCTATGCCGCGATTGGCCATCAGTTCGTCAAAACTTTTCGTCGTTCCCCACCGTCCGGTGTTGACCCGCATGCAGGGAATGCCCATTTCGTAGGCCAATTCAATGCAATGGATCGTTTTGTCAATATTCTCCTGCCGTTTTTCCTTGTCCGGCGACACAAATCCCTGATGCGTCGAAAAACCGCACAGATCCAGGCCGAGAATCATAGCCCGCCGCTTTAGATTCTGCAGGTAGCCTTTCGATTCATCGGACATCTGAATATGCAGGATATCCACTCCATCAAATCCCATTTCGCATGCCAGATCGATGCAGTCCTCCACCGGCAGTTTCGAGTCGGCCTTATACCGCCAAAACGAATACGTGGAAACCGCGATGGGATTCGGTCGTGCTTTCGTAATAAGCTTACCTTCCCTTGCTTTCGTTCGATTCTTAGCGCATGAAGACAGAAGTATGGATGAAGCTGTGGTTACTGCCCCGGCTAGAAATTGCCTTCTTCCTATTCGATCCATAGGATTCCCCTTTTCATTCAAGTTTTACTCGCAAAGGCCTCTGGCAAGTATTGTATCGCATGGAACGGCAAAAAAAAGGGCCAACAGAAGGATTCTCCGCCGGCCCCGTTGTTTCCATTGAATCAAGACTACTTTTTAAACTTGGTCCATTTCTGTTTGCTTTTCGCGCTGGCCAGCAGGGTGTCGAGGAATTGCATCCCGCGCAGGCCGTCTTCCACCTTCGGGAAGTCGTTTACGATTGGATCGACCTTGGTTCGCGTCAGTTTGCAGCGAATCGTATCGGTAAAGTTTCGATAATTATTGGCAAAAGCCTCCAAGAAGGCTTCCGGATGTCCGGAAGGCAGACGCGTTCCGCGGGCCGCGGCCGGGCTGAGTTTGCCGATATAGTCGTTGCCTCGCTTGTATACAAATTCCGGCTGCCCCATTTCGCGGACATACAGATAATTCGGATGTTCCTGGTGCCACTCCAGGCTGCCTGTTTCGCAGTGAACGTAAATGGTGAGATTGTTCTCTTCCCCGACGCTGATCTGGCTGGCGTGCAAAACTCCCTTGGCGCCGCCGGTAAATTTTAACAGGCAGTTAACATCGTCGTCAAGTTTGCGTCCTTTGACGAAGGCGGTCAGATCGGAGCACATTTCCGTGATCCTCAGGCCGGTGATGTATTCGGCCAGATTCTCCGCATGCGTTCCGATATCCCCCCCACAGCCGGAGCCGCCGCTTTGTTTCGGATCGGTTCGCCAGGAGGCCTGCATCTGGCCGGTTCGTTCCAAGGCCGTCGCCAGCCAGCCCTGCGGATATTTCACGACGATCTTACGGACCTTGCCGTATTTGCCGCCGCGGACCATATCGCGCGCCAGCTTGACCATCGGATAACCGGTATAATTGTGCATCAATCCGAAGACGCATTTGCTTTTTCTGACGATCTGCACGAGTTCTTTCGCTTCAGCCACATTGATCGTCATGGGCTTTTCACACATGACATGAAATCCGGCTTCGAGCAATGCCTTGGCGATGGGGAAATGCCAGTTGTTCGGGGTGGTCACGGCGACAAAATCCATTCGCTCTCCCAGCGGCAGCTTGGATTCTTTCTCTATCATTTCCTTGTATGTGCCATAGCAGCGTTTCTTGTCAAGAATGAGTTCCTTGGCCATCTGCCTGGATTTGCGGGGATCGATATCGAACGCGCCGCCGACCAGCTCGACGCCGCCGTCCAGTCGAGATGCCTTGCGATGGACTTCGCCGATAAATGCGCCGGGGCCGCCTCCCACCATTCCCATTTTGAGTGTTCGGTCCAGATTCATAGTCGTTCCTTTCATTCCTTCGAACTGCGTTTTCCCTTCCATTTTTTATGGCTCGCCGACACAACCGCCGGTCGTCCACTTTGGGGCGACAAAAACTCTTTCAAGCCGACAGGCCTCAGAATATAGCCCAATTGAATACAAGTGTCAACCGTTGGATTCCGGTACGGTATTTTGTATGCACTTCTTTTGTGATTCGGACTGGCGCCGCCACAATTCGACCAGGACCGAAGCGGTAATGATACAACCAAAAACGAAGAAGGCGGGCGCAATCATGGCAACGTCTCCAAATTGCCTGGCCAGGATTACCCCTAACCCGGCATTTTGCATCCCGATCTCAATCGCCAGAGTGCGCCGTCGAGACAGAGACATTCCGAACAGAATCCCTACTCCATATCCGGCCGCCATGCCGTACAGATTCAGGACAACAACCGCCGCCGCGGCCAGCAGAAACATCGTTCGCAGGGAAGCATCGTCAAAAAGCTTCTGATTCAGGGCAATGACCATAGCGCAGATGAGGATGATAAAGGTAACCGAGAAGGCCGGAAAAACCGCCTGAATCCGCTGGATGGTTTGTTTCCAGAAATACCGCACAGCAAATCCCGCCCAAAGAGGCAAAACGACCGTCCATAAGAGGGTCAGGAACTGCTGCCCAAACGACACTTCGACCGACTTGCCGGCCAGCAGCTTGGTTAAAATAGGGGTAAGAACCGGACACAGCAATGTCGAGACGGTGGTGAGCGAGACGGAATACGCCGTGTCGGCCCTGGCGATATAGCACATGACATTGCTGCTCATCGCGCCGGGAGCGCAGCCGGCGATGATCAATCCTACAGTCAGTAAATCCGGCAAATGAAATGCCCTGGCCAGGACAAAGGCGCCCAGCGGCATAATCAGAAACTGGGCGGCCGAACCAATGGCGACAATCCCCGGCCGCTCGGCAATACGGCGAAAGTCTGCCGGTTCCAGGACCGCCCCGATGCCGAACATGGTCAAGGCAAAAAAGTAGGTATTATACCCTTTGAGCCAGGTAAACAGAGGCGGATATACATAAGCAAGCACGCCCCCGGCAACCACCCAGACGGCAAAATACTTTGTATACCAGGCAAGCGCTTTGTTCCACATAGTTCTTTCAAATCGTCTTCGATCACTGCTTCTTTCGATAGACCAGGCCTTCAAAGACAGCGACAATCTGGTCCTCCTGATCGGTGACATCCACACGATAGCTGCCGATCTTTTTATCCGGATTGATCTCGACAGCGCGGGCGGCAAGGACGCCTTCGACAGCGCCGCGGAGATAACTGATATTGATGTTGATGGCTACGGCAATCCGCCCTTCGGAGTTGGAAGCGGCGGCAAAGGCGGCATCGGCCAGGGCAAAAATGGCCCCGCCGTGTACAACGCCCACACCATTAAGATGCTTCTGTTCAATAGTCATCCGTGTGATGGCTCTTCCACCTCCGGCCTCTACCAACTCGATCCCGCAATGATGTGAAAAAGCGTCTTTGGCAAAAAACTCGCTGAACTGGTCCATGATTTATCCTCTCATTGGCTTTGATCCTGCCGATTCCGCTTTCAGTATAAGCGAATTCTATCGTATGAAAAGAGGTTTCTCCACCCGATACAAAATACCGGAAAACGCTTTTCTTCTCAACAGGTAAGGACTACACTGTTATACAAATGAGCGAATACAATGAGGAATCGAAGTATGAAGAGCTATCGTAAGGAAGTATGGTTTCAGACGCGCCATCGTCGTGAATTTATCAATATTACACCCGATGTGGAACAGTGCCTGGCCGAAAGCGGCATCCAGGAAGGTTTTATCCTGGTCAATGCCATGCATATCACGGCCAGTGTATTTATCAATGACAATGAGTCCGGTCTGCATCAGGATTTCGAGGTCTGGCTGGAAAAGCTCGCCCCGGAAAAGCCCTATTCGCAATACCGGCACAACGGCTGCGAAGACAATGCGGACGCTCATCTGAAACGAACGATCATGGGGCGGGAAGCAATGGTCGCCGTCACGAAAGGCAAGCTGGACTTCGGCCCCTGGGAGCAGATTTTCTACGGGGAATTCGACGGTAAACGCAAAAAACGCGTCCTGGTCAAGATCATCGGAGAATAACAGACGGCCGGATGATGGAACTGATCCTTTTTTTAGGCAAAACTGTCGGCATCTCCCTGTCGGGCGTGTTGGCTCCCGGGGCGGTAACCACCGCCACAGTCGCCCACGGCGCTCGCAACCGCTGGGCCGGCGTGCTGATCTCCATCGGGCACGGGATGATTGAGATTCCCTTGATATTCCTGATTATGCTTGGACTGGGGGTATTATTTAAGGCGGATTGGTTCAAGATCGTCGTCGGATGGATCGGCGGCGGTTTTCTGATCTGGATGGGAATCGGCATGCTCCGCGAAATCAGCAAGCTCGATTCAGGGCAGCATAAAAGGTACACCACGGGACCAACGATGACGGGAGTCCTCCTCTCGATCAGTAATCCCTATTTTCTTTTGTGGTGGGCCTCGGTCGGATTGAATTTGACGCTGGAGGCCAAACAACTGGGCTGGCTGGCCTTCGTGTTGTTCGCGCTGGTTCACTGGTCCTGCGATCTGGTCTGGCTGACGATCCTGTCGTTGGGCAGTTTCCACGGAACCAACCTGCTGGGACAGGGAAGCCAGAAGTTAATTCTGCAAATTTGCGGTCCGGTGATGATTGGTTTTGGGATTCATTTTATATACAAGGCTACGATGGTTTGGCTCGGACTATAATCCAGATAAATCCATGCATTTTCATCATCCTAAACGTGCGTTTCTACTCCTGGCGGGTTTGCTCCTGATCGGGATTCTGGCAGGACTAGCATACTGGACCAGTCTGGAGCCGCTCTGGGCCTATTGGATCAGCGTAAGTTGTGTTACCTTTGGAGCGTACGGGTATGATAAGCGACAATCCCGGCGCAACGGAGGTCGTGTGCCGGAGGCTGTATTGCATATCCTGGCATTGGCCGGAGGAACGCCGGCAGCGGCGATAGGGCAAATACTATTCCGACACAAAACACGGAAATTACAATTTCGAATCGTTTTCTTTCTGATCCTCTTTGCCCAGCTTGGCGTATTGGTTCTGTATTGCTTGTATGGAAGGGCATAATAAGGAGCATGGTAATGGACAAGGGATTGGCGTATCTGACGGAGTTGACATGGGCTTATCGGGCTGCCCGCGTTCTGCATATCGCCAACGGGTTAGGCATTTTCTCGCTGCTGCATTCCAAATCAATGACAGCGGTCCGACTGGCCCAAACGACCGGGACCGATGCCGAGATGCTGGACAAGCTTCTAATCGCCTGCTGCGGAATGGGCCTTTTAAAACGACAAGGCTGTCAATACAAAAACAGCGATACGGCGGATACATATCTTGTACAAGGCCATCCCAACTATCAGGGGGATATCATCGCCCATTCGGCGAGCGTCTGGAATTTCTGGAGCAACCTGGAAGATGCCGTTCGACATGGGCCAACTCCCCCTCGATGGACGCCCGAACAGCATCGTCATTTTATCCTGGGAATGCATAACAACACGATGGCCGGCCGGGGTGCGTTGTTTCTCAAACATATTGATCTGGCGGGACGAAAACACCTGTTCGATGTCGGAGGCGGACCCGCTACCTACTCGATCCTGGCATGCAGGAACTATCCGGAACTGACGGCTACTATATTCGATCTGCCCGAAACAATAGAGATCGCACGGCAGATGATCGCCAAAGAAGGATTGCAGGACCGTATTCATACCCGAGTAGGAAGCTGGGATACGGAGGAGTTCGGAAGCGGCAATGACGTGGTCCTGTTCTCCAATGTACTGCACGGTCCGTCCAGCAGCGCCTCCATGAAACTGGACAAGGCCTATCGTTCCATGCTCCCCGGCGGCTTGCTGGTCATCCAGGAATTCCTGCTCGACGATGACAAATCCGGCCCCCTGGTGCCCGCTTTATTTAACCTCATGGTGGGCGCATTTTCGTCGTCCGAGCTTATGGACGCCATTCGAACGGCCGGCTTTGCGAAGCCAAAGACCGCCGTTGCCGATCCATCGATCGGCAGCGCCTGGATTACGGCCGTACGTCTTGGGTAAAATGAGTACCGACAAAACAGGAGGCCTTCCCGTAAGAAGGCCTCCTGTATGAAGCTGACAAATCGGCATTGAAATTACGGCCACATCTGTTCGCTGAGCCAGTAGTCCGCCAGAACGGCGAAGTCGGCCAGATTGATAGACTGCTGCCCTTCCGGTTCCTCGTTGGACAGGAAAGAGTGCTTTCAAGAAAAAAAGCTTCTTCGTGGGTAAAGTCGCACCTTTACAATATCAGCTATATTTTCAGGAAGTATTCCATCAGCTCATGACCCTGTTCCACTCGAAAGCCGGACGCAAAGGCGTTTTCTTCGCAAAACGGCTTATGGAGGACCCCATGGACGTTGGTGCCGGCCATGATGAATGGCACGGGGTCCGGCGTATGGCTGCGAATCTCGACCGGTGTGGGGTGGTCGGGAAGGACCAGAATCCGGTATTGCTCATACTTTTTTAACGCTTCATAGACCGGTCCGACGATGTATTTATCGATCTGTTCTATCGAATATTTCTTTTGTTCGACGTTTCCGGCATGTCCGGCTTCATCCGGTGCCTCAATATGCACGAAGACCAGATCATGGTCCTCCAGGGCCTGGATGGCCGCTTGCCCTTTACCGTGATAGTTGGTGTTGGCAAAGCCGGTCGCTCCTTCGACTTCAATCACGTCAAAATGCAATAACCGGGCGATTCCGCGAACCAGGTCTACGGCCGTGATAGCGGCCCCGATTTTGCCGTATTTCTTGCGAAATCCATCTAAAAGGGCCCGTTGCCCCTGTCCCCAGAGCCAGACGCTGGAGACCGGATTTTCCCCCAGGTCCCGCCGCACCCGATTGATGTCATGGCGGGAAAACAGGTCTTCGGAACGGGTCATGATTTCCCTTAACAGCTCGGAGTTCTTACCCTTGGGAAGAATACGGGAAACCTTTTCGTTAATGTGGTCATGGGGAGGTTCCGTCTGGACCTTGCCAAAGTCCACCCCGCTGAAAATACACAAATGACGGTAGCTGACGCCGGGATGAAACTGGATATTGTCCCGGTGTAAATCGGCAGCCAGATCCTGGAGCAAACGGGAGGCCTCGTCCGTGGGAATATGCCCGGCGCTGTGGTCGGCTATGCAACCATCGGCATACGTAACCATGTTACAGCGGAAGACCCAGTCCTCCGGCCCCAGACGGATGCCTTTGGCGGCCGCTTCCAGGGGCGCTCTGCCGGTATAGTACCGGCGGGGATCATAGCCCAGCAGGCACATCTGAGCCACATCGCTGCCGGCCGGCATGCCTTTAGGGATCGTATAGACAATACCCTGCTGTCCGGCAGTGCTTATCAAATCCATATTGGGCGTTTCGGCCGCCTGTAAAGGAGTCCGATTGTCCAACATTTCCAGGGGCTCGTCGGCGGCCCCGTCCGGAACAATAATCGCATACTTGGCGCTCAATCGTGGTCCTCCGGAATGTCAATGATTCGAATGCATGCCGGTTCCCCCGAAACGACGTTGGTTTTGCACAACTCCTGCAGAGCGGCCGTCATGTTGGCTTGTAGCGTCGGATGAGTGGTGATGATCACCGGGACCGTGTTATACGGCCCCTTGCCCTCGTGCTGCAAGGCCCCGGAGATGCTGATGCCATGATCCCCCAGAATCTTGCCGTACGTGGCCACAACGCCGGGCTGGTCCTTGGCCATGACACGCATATAAAAACGGCTGGTAATTTGCCCGATATCTTCCATGGCCTGCCGGGCTTGCGCGACAGGTCGAAGTTGGAGATTGCTGAAAATCTTGGGACTGTTGCCCAGGGCGATTTCGATGATATCCGCCACAACGGCCGAAGCGGTCGGCATCATGCCTGCCCCCCTGCCGTAATACATGGTATTGCCTACCGCATGGCCAAAAACACTGATGGCATTGAACGGACCGTTGACCTGCGCCAGGAGAGAATCTTCATGAATAAAACAGGGGTGCACGCGCAGCGAAATTTTATGGTCTCGCTTGACGCCGATAGCCAGCAGTTTGATTACATAGCCCATCTCCAAACCGCAGCGAATATCGTCCACGCTGATCTGTTCGATTCCTTCCACATAAATGGCGTCCAGAGGAATCTCGTATCCGAAGGCCAAGGAGCCGAGAATGGCCAGTTTATGGGCGGTATCCGAACCGTTGATGTCCAGCGTCGGATCGGCCTCGGCATAACCCTTCTGCTGCGCCTGAGAAAGGGCCGACTGAAAATCCTCGTGTTTGGCGGTCATATTGGACAAGATATAGTTGCAGGTACCGTTCAAAATTCCATAAATCGCGGAGATATGGTTGGCTGCCAGTCCGGATCGAAGGACGGAAACGATGGGAATCCCGCCGGCACAACTGGCCTCGAAGGCGATGCATTTGCCGGCCGAACGAGCGGCGGCGAATAAAGCCGGGCCGTGTTCGGCCAGAAGGGCCTTATTGGCGGTTACCACATGTTTACCGGCCGCAAGCATGGCAAGCTGAATGTCTTTGGCGATGGTTGTGCCACCGACCAGCTCGATTCCTATGGAAATTGATTCATCGTTTAAAAGCCGGTGTAAATCATTGGTTAGAAGACCATCGGGCAGGTTTACCGGCCGCGGAGAAGCGGTATCCACATCGACAACACAAGCCAGCTCCAGACGCACTCCGGTGCGGGCTTGAATGCTGTCCGCATTGTCCAGCAGCAGCCTGGCCACACCGCTGCCCACAGTGCCAAATCCCACCAATCCGACTCGAACCGGCTTTTCGATCATCATTGCAGTCCCATTTCAGTCCCGTAAAAAAACCCGCCATTGATGCAGATTTTCCAGACACTACCGTTTATCAACAAACCTTTAAAAGATGCGTTACTATACAGAAATCATGGATTCTTCGTCAATGAGAAAGCCATAATCCCGTATCGACAAACTACAACCGCCGAATTGACAGAGGATCATTTTCCATAGGCCTTTCCGGGATCATAAACCGGTTCGGCGATAAACGCCAGCCGGTCTTCGGTTCCGGTTGCCAGGGCACGGTAAAAACAGGATTGATACCCCACATGGCACTGTCCCTGATCCACCTGCACTTTCAGGATCAGACAGTCCTGATCGCAGTCCACCAGAATCTGCCGGACTTTTTGCGTATGTCCGGATTGTTCGCCCTTTTTCCAGAGTTTTTTCCGTGACCGGCTGTAGAATACGGCATTTCCGGTTTCCCTGGTTATCTGTAACGCCTCGGCGTTCATATAGGCGACCATAAGGATCTGGCCGGACTCGGCATCCTGGCTGATAGCCGTAATCAGTCCTTCCCTGTCAAATTTCGGCACAAAACGCCTGCCCTGCTCAATGTCGTTCGCTGCTGCCATGAAATCGCTCCCAAATCGCTCGTCAAGTTCTCGCAGGAAATCCCCCGATAATATATTGTCAGGACCGACTTTACAAGCTATGATCCGGGAAAAAGACCCTGAAGAAGGCCATTGGATTGACAAACAGCAGCACCAAGAAGGGCAAACGCATCGGATGGATCGTCCGTGTCTGCGTTGCCGTGGGGGCGATGGGTTTGTTTCTCGTATGGGTGGTGCGTCATTGGACCAGTGTGGCCGATGCCTTCCGGCGACTGGAGTTGCTGTCCCTTGCGGCGGCAACCCTGTTATTCATGATGGCCGGAGTGCTGATTGGAGTGCGCTGGTTCTTCCTGCTCCGGGCCCAACAGGCCTTCGTGTCCATGGGTACCTGCATTCGCATTACATTCCTCGGCATGTTCTATAACAATGTCCTTATCGGTTCGGTGGGCGGGGATTTTCTGCGCATGTGGTATGTGGCACAGCATACGCACCGTCGTCTGGAAGCGGTCGCCAGCGTACTTGTAGACCGGGTTTTGGGACTTGGCGTCCTGATCGTCATGGCGACAGGCAGTTGGCATTATTTCCCCGGAAAGCAGGAAAACGGCGTTTCTCTCCAAATCAGTCCGCAGATCACAATGCTTTTTGTTCGTTTTTGGCCGTTGATTCTCGTCCTCCTGGGAGGAGCCTTGCTTGGCATGGCCGGTGCAATGACCTGGCCCCGGACACGACAGCGGACCAGACAAATGGTTCTTCACGTCGTTCAGCGGCTGCATCGCTTCCGAGCCGCCCTGACGGTATATGCCCATTATCCCGGAACCATTCTTCTTGCGTCGGGGCTTACGGTAATCTGCCAGAGCCTGTCGATCATAGGGATGTATCTGGTGGGTCGGTCCATCGATATCGAGATGGGACTCCGTTATTATTTTGTTTTCCTGCCGATCAGTTGGGTTTTGGGGGCGATCCCTATCAGTATCGGAGGCGCCGGAGTCCTGGAAGGGGGACTGGTCTGGTTGTTTACTCATATGGGAGGCGTTGAGACAGGCAAGGCGGCCGCACTGGCAATCTGCCAACGGTTTGTCCTTTTACTGGGTTCTCTACCCGGAATCGGCATACACGTCACGGGGGGCCATTTGCCGAATGCGGTTGAACGGCGGGAGTTTTTTATTGACTCAGATGAGAATGTGGAGTAATTTCCATGGATTAGAATGCTTGAAAACCGAGAAATGAACACGCAGAAGCGTGATTTCCAAAATGTTGCAGCCTAGGAGACTGTGGTACGCAGTTATGCAGGCTTTGAGAAATTTCAGGACCTATTTTTTACGGGGGTTGGCCGCTCTTTTACCTACTATTGTCACGATCTGGATATTCGTGCAATGTTACATCTTTATACAGGACAAAGTGAGCGTCTACATCAACCGGGCTCTGGTCAAACTGATTTTGTGGAATACCGATCAATGGTCGGAGACGTTTCTGATCGGTTTCTGGGTGGAAGGCAAAGGAAAACACGCCGGTTTTTTCCTTGCCATCATCGGCGTATGTTTTATCGGGGCATTTGTGGCCAGCGTCATGGGACGGACGTTGTATCACATCTTCGAAAAGGCCCTGATGCGGATCCCGTTAATCAAAAAAATCTATCCGTATATTCGACAGATCACCGATTTTCTTCTGGCCAATCGACAGATATCGTTCACGAAAGTAGTCGCGTTGCAGTATCCCAGAAAAGGGACATGGTCCATTGGGCTGGTGACGGGTTCCGGACTGAAGAGAATTGCCGACTCGGTGGAAAAGGATTTTCTCACGGTCTTTGTTCCTACGTCGCCGACGCCGTTTACCGGCTACGTAATCATAACCCCCCGAGAGGAGACCATGGATCTGGACATGACGATCGAAGAGGCGCTGCGATTTACCATCAGCGGAGGGGTTATAACACCGGCGCAGCATGAGGCGTTTCAGGCCCTGGCAAACAAGGCGCCTGAGAAAGTGTAAAATAGGGATGTATTTGTCATCAATGTGAAGGGAGTGGCCGATGCTTTTTACGATCACCGGAAAACACGTGGAAGTAACCGATGCAATCCGCGCCCACGCCATGGATAAAGTGGAAAAATTTCCCCGCTTTTACGATGGGCTCAGTCAGGTGGAAGTGATCATAGACGGCAGCGAGGGAGGAAAACCCTCTGTTGAAATCATCGCCCGCGGAGAACATAGCGCCTTTTTCGTCGCCAAGGAGATCGGAGAAGATTTGTATGCCTGTATCGATCAGGCCGCTCATAAAATGGAACGTCAACTTCGTCGAAAGAAGGAAAAACAACGAAATAACAAACACCTCAGTACCGATGAGGAATCGGAGTTGGACTTGCGGAACGAAGACCGCAAGGAAGACGTAGCCTAACGATCCGGTGCAGGCCGGATTTCTGTCAAAGGACAGCCGTATTGGGCCGGTCTGATCCGCTCTGGAAGGAGATTCTATGAAACTTGCTGATATTGTTTGTTTTGACGCACTGCTTCCGCAATTGAAGGCGACGACGCGGGACGAAGCGATTACCGAACTCGTGGAGGCCCTGCAGCGAGCCGGCTGTCTGGGCAAGACCCAATCCAGGGACATTGTCAAAGCCGTCATAAAGCGGGAAAATGAGGCCAGTACGGGAATCGGCAAGGGCGTGGCGGTCCCTCATGTCAAACATCCGTCTCTAAAAGAGATAGTGGCCGCGGTCGGACGTTCCGAAAAAGGGATTGATTTTGTTTCTCTGGATAAACAGCCGGTGTATTCCGTGATCTTGCTGCTGAGCCCTACCGACAACGCCGATAAGCATCTGCAAGCCATGGAAACCATATTTGGGAACCTGAATAAGGAAGATTTTCGGAGGTTTTTACGGCATTCCCAGACGGTCGATCAGATTCGGGAAACGATTCTGGATGCGGACGATGGGATCGGCGGGTAATACGGAACAGGCGGCCAGATGCCGGTGTCGGTCAAAGCCGCGGTACTTCGTCGGCAGGGAGTGGATTTGATTGGCTCAACAAGCGTATGAATTGAAAGTGCAGATTAAAAATGCCGACGGGCTGCACATGCGTCCGGCCATGCAATTTGTGGATTTAGCCGGCACTTTTGTCTCGAAAATTCAAGTCAGCAATGGAGAAACCACGGTAGATGCGAAAAGTATTATGCAAATGACAATGCTGGCTGCTACCTGCGGTTCTCATCTGACCATCCGGGCTGAAGGACCGGACGCCAAACAGGCTGTGGAGTCGTTACGGGATCTGGTGGAGCGCCAATTGTTCGGAGAAGCCGCCAAGGCGGCCGGCGACACAAGAGAGGATGGATAGAACGGTCATGGAGATACGCAAGGGAATCGCCGTATCGCCGGGAATTGCCGTCGCCAGAGCGATTGTGATTGACAGCAAAGATTATCGCATCCCTCGACGCGCTATTCTGTCTTCCCAGGGCACGGATGAAATTCGCCGCGCCGAAGAAGCTTTTGACGGAGCGATACGCCGATTGAACGCCCTGGAGAACCGGCAAAGTGTCGATAAAAGCTCTATTAAAGATATTTTTGCGGTGCACCGACGGTTTCTGGAAGATCCTAGTTTTCGAAGACGGATTACCGGTTTTATTGAACAGGAACTGGTCACGGCGGAATACGCGGTCTCTACAATCCTTCACGAGATCGCGGCTCACTTTGCATCCGTCGAAGATCCTTACATCAGCGAGCGGGCCGCCGACATCTATGATATCCAGAAACGGTTGCTGACGGAGCTGCTGGGCAAGGTTGCCGAGAGCGTGGACCACCTCAACGAGGAAGTTGTCGTTATCGCCCACAATCTGACGCCCACCCAGACCGCCGGTTTCAACAAGACGTATGTCCGCGGATTTGCTACGGAAGCGGGCGGACGAACGAGCCATACAGCCATTCTGGCTCGTTCTCTGGGAATTCCGGCCGTGGTAGCCCTGGAGGACATTACCGCTCAAGTAACCGCTTCCAGCAAAGTAATCATCGACGGCAACCGCGGTGTCGTTGTGATTGAGCCGGATGAGGCGACCATTCAAGAATATCGCGAATATGCCGACAACCTGCATCAATTTGAAACCCGCCTTGGGGCGTTACGCGACAAACCCGCTGAGACAAGGGACGCCGAGCGCATCACGCTGCTGGGCAATATTGAATTTCCCGATGAGGCGGTTCATGTGAAACACAAGGGCGGCGATGGAATCGGATTGTATCGTACGGAGTTTCTTTATCTTTACAGCGGCTCGGAACCCGCCGAACAGGATCATTACGAGGCGTACGCGGAAACCATTCGGGCGTTTCAAGGAAAACCCGTGGTGATCCGGACGATGGATCTGGGCGCCGACAAGTTGCCGACCGCCCATGGTCACCCCCCGGAAGCCAATCCGGTGCTGGGCCTGCGCTCGATTCGTTATTGTCTGGAACACCTGTCTTTGTTCAAGACCCAGTTACGCGCGATCCTGCGAGCCTCCGTTCTGGGCGATGTCCGGATCATGTTTCCCCTGATTACCAATCTACAGGAATTGCGACAGGCGCGTATGATTCTCCGGGATGTCATGGAGGATCTGGATGAATACGCCATTCCGTACAATCCGACGATCCAGGTCGGAATTATGATCGAAACGCCCAGCGCCGCCCTGACGGCTTCGTTATTGGCGATCGACAGCGATTTTTTCAGCATCGGAACCAACGACCTGATCCAGTATACCCTGGCGGTGGATCGGGGTAACGAGCATGTTTCCTCCCTCTACGCCTTCGCCGATCCGGCGGTATTAAGCCTGATCCGCAGCGTGATCCACGACGCCAACAAGGCCAAGATCGGTCTGAGTGTTTGCGGCGAGATCGCCTCGGAGCCGGAATATATCATGCTGTTGCTGGGAATGGGGATTCGCACGCTGTCGCTGGCCCCGCCGATGATCCCGGAAGTCAAACAGATTATCCGTTCGGTGAGTATAGAAGAGTGCAATCATCTGGCCCGAAAAGTAGCCACGATGGACTCGCAGAGACAAATCAAGAATTATGTGCGGGACGCCGCCATGAAAATCATACCGGAAGCATTTTAAAATGGATACCGTAAATTCCGGCACAACGGAAACCATCGGCACGCTTGTGGTTCGTTTTCGCATCCGCGGCAGGCTCGTATGGCTGAGCCACCTGGAAACCGCCTCGCTGTTTCAGCGGATCCTGGTCCGGGCCTGCGTGCCCTTGTGCTATAGCGAGGGATTTAATCCTCATCCGCGAATGAGCCTTCCTTTACCCCGTTCGGTCGGCCTGGCCTCCGAGGATGAATTGCTCAGTGTGCTGGTGTCCGATCCGGAGGGACATAGCGCCGATTCTCTTTTGGCCGATCTTCGCTCCCAAACCCCGGCAGACTGCGAATTATTCAGCGCCGAGCTGCTCTCGGAACGGATCGCCTTTGAAGCGATCGAGGCGGAGTATGCTATCGTCCTGGAAAGCCGGGAGGCGATGTATCGGGCGCGATCCAACGCTGACGGACTTGCCAGGAAGCTGCACGAACAAGAGCCGATTTCTCTCCGGCGGCAAAAAAAAGACGGTTCATCGCACGTTCGAAATGTGGCGCCATTCATAAAATCGATTGTCTGCTGCGACGAGCAGGTTGTCGCCCGGTGTCGGATCAGCCCGGAAGGCGCCATTCGTCTGGAGGAATTGATGAGGCTTTTGGAAGTGGCCCCCACGGAATTGTCTGGGCCTGTGGTGCGAAAACGTGTAGAATGGATTCGTAAATAATTCCTTATCAGTGTAACGGAGCCGTATGTCACAGGAAATGTTGATTAATGTATCGGAGGACCAGGAGTGCCGCGTAGCGGTGGTCGAAGACGGTTCTCTGGAAGAGTTGTATATGGAGCGGGCCAGCCTGGCCAGCCATGTCGGCAATATTTACAAAGGCCGGATTGTCAATATCGAGCCGGGTATACAGGCGGCCTTCATCGATTTTGGATTGCAGAAGAACGGATTCCTGCATATCAGCGATCTGCACCCCCGCTATTTTCGAGGGAAAGCGGAGACCGCCGAGAAAATCGGACGGCGCAAAAGCGTCCATCAGCGGCCTCAGATTCAAAGAGCCCTGAACAAGGGGCAGGATCTTGTCGTGCAGGTGACCAAGGAAGGCATCAACACCAAGGGCCCCACCCTGACAACCTATATCTCTCTTCCGGGGAAATACGTCGTTTTGATGCCCTGGATGGCCAAAATGGGCGTTTCGCAGAAAATCGAGGACGAAAGCGAGCGTAAGCGTCTTCGCGAGATGATGGACGATTTTGAGGTGCCGGAAAACTGCGGCCTGATCATCCGCACCGCCGCCCAGGGCGCCTCCAAACGAGAGCTGCAAAACGATGTGGCGTATCTGAATCGACTGTGGAGCGCGATTCGCAAGCGACTTGAAAAGACTGAGGCGCCGAGCGAAATTTATCAGGAATCCGACCTGGTGATCCGTACCGTCCGGGATGTGTTCAGCACGAAGATCCGAAAGATCGTCTGCGACAGCGAATCGGTGACCAAGCGCATTCGCGATTTTCTGGGGATTGTCCAGCCCAGGCTGAAACGCCGCGTGGCGTATTACGACGGGAAAATCCCTCTGTTCCACAAGTACAAAATCGAAGAGGAAATCGAAAAAATTCAAGCCAGTCATGTCGCCCTGAAAAGCGGAGGCTCCCTGGTCATCGAGCCGACCGAGGCCCTGGTGGCCATCGACGTCAACAGCGGACGGTATCGCAAGCAGGACAGCGCCGAACAGACCGCCCTGAAAATTAATCTGGAAGCGGCCAAAGAGATTGTCCGTCAGCTCAAGCTGCGCGATCTCGGGGGCCTGATCATCTGCGATTTTATCGATATGCGCGATGCCAAAAACCGGCGCGAGGTGGAAAAAGTATTTCGCGATGAATTGCGGAAGGATCGCGCCCGTTCGCGAGCCCTGCGGATGAGCGCCTTCGGATTGATCGAGCTGACCCGCCAGCGGGTGGGGCCCAGTTTGCAGTCCAGCACCTATCTGGAATGCCCGTATTGCGGCGGAACCGGCGTGATTAAAAGCATGGAAAGCCAGTCCATCGAGATCATCCGCCTTCTCAATGTCGCCGCCTCGCGAAACGACATCAAACAGGTGGAAGTGACGGTGGCCCCCCCCGTCGCGGATTTCCTGCAGAACAAACGCCGCGCTCTGCTGGCGTCTCTGGAATCGCAATCGGACAAGACCATCGAAATTCGCGCCGATCAGAACAAAATTGCTCATAACTGGGAACTGGTTTGTTATAACAAAAGGGGCAGTCTGATCAAGCTGTGAAGACGTCGCGGCAGCCGCCGGCGGATGGGGCCCCGTACCGGGCATCGCCGCAGCGTCAATGGATTGCGGAGAACTTCATACGCCGTCTGTAGCCCGGCAACCGAAACGAAGCGTATTAGTTAGGAACGAATGAATAATCAAACCCAATCGACTATCGATCTGGATTTTGCCCGACAGGTCATCGCCGGCGAGGCCGAAGCGATTCACGCCCTGATCGGCCGTATCGATGAATCGTTCGCCCGCGCCGCGGCGATGCTGTATGAAAATACCGGTTCGGTAATCGTTACCGGCATCGGAAAAGCGGGCATTATCGGGGCCAAGATCAGCGGTACCCTGGCCTCGACCGGCACCCCAAGCCATTTTCTGCATCCGGCCGAAGCGGTCCACGGGGATCTGGGGCGTGTGCAGGACAACGATATCCTCCTGGCGCTGAGCCACAGCGGCGAAAGCGATGAGATCATTCGCCTGATCGGACCGATCAAACAGCGACAGATTCGGCTGCTCTGCATGACCGGCAATCCCCAATCCCGCCTGGCTCGGCACAGTGATGTCGTGCTGGATATCGGGCGGGTGGTGGAGGCCTGTCCTTTGGGTATTGCTCCCAGCGTATCGACAACCTGCATGCTGGCTCTGGGCGACGCCCTGGCCCTGACGGTGATGAAGGCCCGCCAATTCGGCCCGCAGGATTATGCCCGCTTTCATCCGGGCGGCGCGTTGGGGGCCGGCCTGATCACCGTAGGCCAGTCCATGATGTTCCAGCCGACCGAGGCTCTGCCGCTGGCCGCCATGGAGGATACGGTCCGAGAGATGCTCGATAAGACGGAAAAACTCAAACGTCGCGGGGCCGTAATGATTGTGGATTCACAGGGGAAATTGTCGGGTATTATCACCGATGCCGACCTGCGGCGGGCCCTCAATCGGCATGGCCCCCGAATTATGGAGGCCAAAACAGGTCACATCATGACTGCCCCGTGCAAACGCGTTACCGAAGATACGTTGGCCGCCGAAGCGATGGCTGTTTTCCATAAATACCGGATCGATGAACTGCCTGTCGTAGACGATCAGGATCGGCCGGTGGGAATGATCGATGTCCAGGACATTGTGGCGATTAAAATCGTGGGATAAGGCATGGATAAGGATCGCAAATCCATTGACTTTTCGCAGATTCGGCTTTTGCTTCTGGATATGGACGGCGTTCTGACGGATGGAACCATCTTTCTGCATGCCGACGGCACGGAAAGCAAGCGATTCGACGTGCAGGATGGGCACGGGATCAAGATGTGGCAAAGAGCGCATCTGGAAGTGGCGATCCTCAGCGGGCGGGAGGCAAAGGCGACCGACGTGCGCGCCGAACAACTGGGCATTCGCCATGTGTTCCAGGGCTGTACGAAAAAGCTGCCGGTCTTTGAATCCTTATTATCCCGGCTGCAGTTGCGACCGGAGCAGGCGGCGTACG
The DNA here is from genome assembly GCA_016930745.1 of Sedimentisphaerales bacterium. Taxonomy (GTDB): domain Bacteria; phylum Planctomycetota; class Phycisphaerae; order Sedimentisphaerales; family Anaerohalosphaeraceae; genus JAFGGE01. The sequence continues at coordinate 32,583 of JAFGGE010000088.1, read as the reverse complement.
TCGGAGACGACCTGCTGGATCTTCCTGTGATTCGACGGGCCGGTTTTGGCGCGGCGGTGGCCAATGCCGTACAGGAGGTCAAAGAGGCCGCCGACTATGTGACGCAACGAAACGGGGGCCAGGGAGCGGTGCGGGAAGTGATCGAATATGTCCTTAAACGGACCGGTCAATGGCGGGAATTGATGGAGCGATACCTGATTTAGCGGGCAGGGTAAAACCATGACGGCACTGCGAAGAATCGTAATCGGTCTGACGGCTCTGGGGGCCGTTTTATTGTTGTTTGCCGCCTACAATTATTGGTCGGACACGCCACCCATGGAACACGCCGCGACGGATTCGGGACAGGCAATGGCCCCGCCGGAAAGAGGGGCAACGCGTCCGGAAATGGGCCAGGTCCGTCTGGGCCCGACCGAAATGGCCAAATTCACCGTTCGTGATCCTTTCACCAGGAAACTGAGACGCCTGTTCGGATTTTACCGCCTTCTGAATCCCCATGAAGACACCATGCGATGGCGTCTTGACAGGCCCTATATGAATATTTACGAAGATCATTTCTTCTGCCGAATCACCTCCGACAAGGGCACCGTGCTGGTGGAGAAGGTGGAGGGCAATTACTCGCCTCGCGATGCGGAATTGTCAGAAAACGTGCGGATTTATCTCAAGTCCCTCAATCCCGAGGATCCGGTCGAATGCATGATCTGCATGGATGATCTGAACTATAGCTCGGAACGCTCCCTGTTCTCCACGGCCGGTCCTGTCCGGCTGGTCAGCGCCGAGGCGGAACTGGTCGGTACGGGAATGGAACTGATCTATAACGCCGGCAAGGCGAGAATTGAATTGCTGCGGATCGCCGATCTGGATCACATGCGCATTCGGGGTTTGGCCCAGCAACAGACCCGACAGACAAAAGACCGACCGACAAAACAACAGGTCGAACAACCTTCTCCCGGCAAACCGGATACAAAATCAAGTGAAGCGACGGAGGCCGAGTCGAAACCCGGAACGATTCCCCCGACGGAGACGGCGGCGATAGAGACGCCGGATTATTATTTTTGCAGGCTGACTAAAAATGTAGTGATCTGGTATGGGCGCCAGTTAAAACTCAGCGGAGGCGATCAGGTCGATGTAACCAACATCCTCTGGTCCAGCCGGGCCACGAAAACGGCATCGGAACCTTCCTCGCCCATGCCGGAAACGTCCGGCTCTAAAGAGACCGCCGAGGCAACGTCAGGGCAGTTTCAGGTCCCGGCTTCGGAATCCGTGGTCGTTTCCGGCATCCCGGAGGACGCCGGAGACGCTTTTACGGCGCCCCAGGTACAGGACAACGATGAAATCGATGTGGTTATTCAATGCGATGGAGAGGTTCTTGTCCGCCCCATGGAGTTTTTTGACGAAGCCCTGGCTTCGAAAAACAGGCAAACCGTCCAAATGGCCGGCATGCCGCTGCACATCGAACAGGCCGGCCAGGTACAGACCCGGCAGATGAATACGCTGGCGCGATGCGGCGCCCTGCAGTATGAAGTCGATACGCAGAATTTGAGGATGGGAAGGGGCAACTGGCAGGAAGATACGATGCTGAATTTCGGGCAGGAAAAGGGACAATTGTTTACGCCCGGACTGATTCATTATGACAGACTTGGCGGCTGGGCCGATATCGCCGGGCCGGGCCGACTGGTGCTGCAGGATACCGGTGAAACGACAGACGCCGACAACCGGTCAACGGAATTATTTTTTGAAGGAAAAATGCACCTGTTGTTTGCAGAGGTTTTTCCCGAAAAAACTGCCCAGAAACTGATTCTCCAGTCGGCCAATTTGATCGGGGGGATCCGAGGCCGGATGATTTCCGACGGCGAGTCTACCCTTGCGGCGGATTCGGCACGGTTCCAGTTTGATCAAACCAATGTGCCTCGGCAGGCTGATTTTGAGGGGAATGTGCAAATGGCATCCTCTCAGGGATCCTTGTTTGCCACCAAAGCCCGCCTGCTGTTTGCCGCCGACAAACAGGGACAGACCCGCGTGAACGCCATTCAGACCGACGGCGTCGTTACGTTCGTCTCCTCTTCGAGTGGAACGGCGACAGCAACCGACAAAGCGGCCCGTTTTGTCGGTAAAAATGCCTTGTATGATGTGACCACGGGAAATGCCGCAGCGCAGGGGCCGATCGAATTTACCTTTTATGTGGATCCGCCGGATCCCAATCGCCCCGGCGCCGAGCCGGTCCCCGTCGTCATTACCGCAACCCGGCAAGCCGAATATAACGCCGCCGCCAATCAGATCACCTTCTTTGGCAACGTGGTGGGAGTGCACGAAATGAACATGCCTGAGTATACGCAGAAAAGCGTGTTCGAGGGAGATCGGCTGATCGTACATTTGCTGGGGGATCAGGCCCTTCAATCGCAGATGCGACTCAAACAGGTTTCTTTGCTCGGGAACAACGTCAAAGTCGATTCCATTCGAACGGATGCAGGCCAGACCATCAGCCATGTTCGACTGCTCGGCGAGCGTATGGATTATTTCGCCGACGGGGAAATCCTCCAAGTCCTTGGACCGGGAAAAATTGAACTCAACAACGCCAATGTGACGCCTCTGGCGGCGCAGGACCGTCGCCAAGGCGTCGATTTGCGAGGGCCATGCTATGGGATTATGCAGGGTTTTCGGACCCTGCGATGGTACCAGAGCGCCGATCGCATTATCGCCGACGGCGGCGGCGATACGGTCCAGGTTTCGTATCAGCCCGTGGAAAACGGACAACTCGGAAAACGGATCTGGGCCGCGGCGCCCTATGTCGAAGCGGCCTACGCTCAAACCCCCCAGGGCCGCAATGAATTGAGTTTCCTCGATGCGCGAGGAGATGTATTTTATTACGAAGAGGACGGCAACATCTTTGTGGGAACCGAATCGCTTCATTACGATACGGCCACATCCATAATGACGCTCACTTGCAGGCCGGGCGATCCGTGTCTGGTGAACGGCGCCACGGTATCGGGAATCGAATATGATTTGGCAACCGGCCGGATTCAGACGGAAATGGAGGGCGGCATAGGGATTATTCCCTTCGCCTCCGAACCCACTCCATAAACGTCGCATTTTTAAGGAACCGCTGTCGATACAGGCTGGAAAGGAAAGGCCATGAAACAGGGAACGATGAAGGCATCATGGATCGGGAGTGCAGTTCTATTGAGTGCCTGCCTGGCCGCCGCCGGACCCTACCAAGCCCAATGGGAATCGCTGGACAAACGTCCGACTCCGTCATGGTTTCAGGATGCGAAATTCGGCATTTTTATTCACTGGGGCGTCTATTCGGTTCCGGCCTGGGGGGAAAAGACCAAATACGCCGAATGGTACTGGAACAGCCTCCATACCCAAGGATCCCCTACCGAACAATTCCATAATCGGGTCTATGGATCCGACTTTCCTTATTTTCAATTCGCCGATCGGTTTGAACCGCATTTATTCGATCCCGAGCAATGGGCCGACCTTTTTGTTCGCAGCGGCGCCCGCTATGTTGTGTTGACCAGCAAACATCACGATGGATACTGTCTCTGGCCCAGTAAAGAAGCCAACACGTCCTGGGGCCGGCCCTGGAACGCCGTGGATACCGCCCCCCGACGCGATCTTCTGGGAGAGCTCACCACCGCGGTCCACAAACGGCCCCACTTAAAGATGGGTTTCTATTATTCGCTCTACGAATGGTACAATCCCCTGTACCGCCAGGATGTCGCCAAGTATGTCGATCAGCATATGCTCCCGCAGATGTACGAATTGATCAACACCTATAAGCCTTCTCTATTCTGGACGGACGGGGAATGGGATCATCCCAGCGGCACATGGAAGAGCGAGCAATTCCTGGCCTGGCTTTACAACGAATCCCCCGTGAAAGACGTTGTCGCCGTCAATGACCGCTGGGGCAGCGAATGCCGCCATGTCCACGGCGGATATTACACCACCGAATACGGCAGCGGCGTCGAAGGAGGACATCCCTGGGAGGAATGCCGCGGGATGGGCCATTCCTTCGGCTACAATCGCAACGAGACGATCGACGAATACCGCTCGGCCAAAACCTTGATTCACACGCTAGTGGAATTGGTCAGTAAGGGCGGCTGTCTGCTTCTGGATATCGGCCCTGCAGGGGACGGGCGGATCCCCGTAATCATGCAGCAGCGGCTTATCGAGATCGGCGATTGGCTTACCGTCAACGGCGAAGCTATTTATGAAACGCGCCCCTGGAAGATTCGTGGCGTGGAAAAAACGTTCGTCGTGGAACGCATTGATCCAAAGATCGATTTCGACTGGCATCGCGGCTCTCCGGACGAACGAATCGCCGGCGATTTCTTCACGGCGGAATGGACCGGCTGGATTCAGCCCCGGTATTCGCAGGATTACACCTTTGAATTAACGGCCGATACCCGCGGCGGCCTATGGATCGACAATAAGCTCATCATCGATGATTTGCAGGAATATCGCCAATGGGGCGGAACCGGAACCGCTACGCTCGCGATGGAAGCCGGCAAAAAAGTCCCGATCAAAGTGCGTTTGGTGGAAGAAGACCGGAACGCCAACGTTCGGTTAAGTTGGTCCAGCGCCGGCCAAAACAAGGAAATTGTGCCGACGGACTGCCTGTTCACGGACCGCAACGCCGCCAAAGGCGTCGGCCTGAAGGCCGTCTACAGCAGCCAAGGCAACGTTGCCTGTTATACCTGCAAAGGGGATGTCGTGTATGCCATCAGCCTGGGCTGGCCCCAGGACGATTGTTTTGTCGTCGATGTCACAGCGCCGGCTTCTCCTACGGCCGCTACCAAAGTGGAATTGCTCGGCACGGAAGGAACACGCCCCTGGAGTTATCGCGACGGAAAAGTCTGCATCGATATCTCGGATATTACGATCGATGATCTTCATTGTAAACATGCTTTTGCCTTTAAGCTCACCGGCTTTGGACAATAAACGTTTCGCCATATAATGAGGAGAAGAAACCATGCCAATTGCCAGATCTTCAATCCTTTGCCTCACGGCGGCCGCCTCCCTCGGATTCGTTTTCTTCCACGGCTGCACAAGCGAAGAGGAAAAAGTCAGGGAGGCCGCCGCCGCACAGGTCAAACCGGTGGAAGCTCCCTTCGACCCTGTGGCCGCAACCGCCCGGACCGTAGAAGGGATTGCCTCGGAAACCGTTAAAACCGTGGAGCAGGCGGCGACGGAGGTGGCCAAAACGGTCGGCGGCGCCGTAACACAGGTCGCCAAGACAGTGGAAGCCGACGCCGCGCCAAGATACAAAGCCCAATGGGATTCGCTGGACAAACGTCCCACGCCATCCTGGTTCGAAGACGCCAAATTCGGCATCTTCATCCATTGGGGGGTGTACTCGGCGCCTGCCTGGGGTCCCAGGGGGCAATACGCCGAGTGGTACTGGCAGCGGACATTCGACAACAAGCAAATTCTCCAGGACAACGAGTGGGGTAAATTTCATAGAGAAAAGTACGGCGCCGATTTCGCCTACAAAGACTTTGCCCCGATGTTTACCTGCGAAATGTACGATCCCGATCAGTGGGCCGACATTTTTTATCGCAGCGGCGCCAAGTACATTGTATTGACCAGCAAGCATCATGAAGGATTTTGCCTGTGGCCCAATGAGCAGGCCAGCAAAACATGGGGACGGCCCTGGAACGCGGCCGAAACCGGTCCTAAACGGGATATCCTGGGCGACCTGACGGATGCCGTCCGCCAACGCGGGATCAAGATGGGATATTATTTCTCGCTCTATGAATTGTTCAATCCGCTTTGGCTCGATCCGAGTAAACGGGAGCAATACGTCAATGATCATATGCTGCCGCAAGTGAAGGATCTTGTAACACGATATAATCCGGATATTTTATGGAGCGATGGAGAATGGGATATGACCTCGGACAAATGGCGCAGCGAAGAATTGCTCGCCTGGCTGTTCAATGAAACCGAAGTCAAAGACACCATCGCGGTCAACGACCGATGGGGGAAGGAATGCCGCCATGCCCACGGCGGATATTATACCACCGAATACGGAGCCGGCCTGGCCGGGGCCACCCATCCCTGGGAAGAATGCCGCGGAATGGGGCATTCCTTCGGATATAACCGCAACGAAGGAATCGATGATTATAAGTCCGCTCATGAGATGGTTCTGATTCTGATCGATCTGACCAGCCGGGGGGGATGTCTCCTTCTCGATATCGGGCCCACCGCCGACGGCCGCATCCCCGTCATTATGCAGCAGCGTTTGATCGAAATCGGCGACTGGCTGAACGTAAACGGCGAGGCCATTTATGCGACTCGAACATGGAAGAAAACGTGCCAGTGGAGCGCCGGCGAAAAGCCCGAACAGGAGTATAAGGAATACAAAGCCAAATATAACGTCATGGACGTGGTCGGCAGCGGACCCAAAGACGGCAAAGCCGTTAAGGAAGCCTTCTTTACCTCGAAAGAGAACGTTTTATACGTCATCCTCCCGGCCTGGCCGGGAAGGGAGTTTACGCTTTCGGATGTCAATCCTGCAGAAGATGTAACGGTGGCGATGCTTGGGTACAATGGCGCATTGCCGTGGAAACGAAGTACGGAGGGGATGACAATCGATCTTTCCGAAGTGAAAGTGCGCGACCTGCCCTGCCAATACGCCTGGACGCTCAAGGTGAAAGGCACACTATAAGAAAGTGGAAAATTCTTTATGGCGGCGACAAGATCGCTTCTCCTGTCCGCTAAAGCTGCCTGATAGGGTAATTTTCCTGCTCGGGATCAATCCTCTAATTTGACTTTTATCGAAGATTTCGCCATAATGGTATAACTTCAAATTCGAGTGGTAACAGGAAGGATTGGGCGGAATGGTCGCATGGGTGAACATGAGAAGGATAGCGTATATTGTTCTTCTGATCCAGGTTCCACTGTTATTCGCCCGAAATGTCGCCGCACCTAAAACCGTCAAGGTATATACCCTCGCCGACAGCGAAGCGGCTGGGTACGAAAGCAGCCTGGCCATGGATAACGATCCGGGCACAATGTGGCACAGCCAATTCGGCAGCGACAATCCCTCTCATCCCCATGATATTACGATTGATCTGGGAGATGTTTATTCGCTGACTGGCTTTCGCTATTTTCCCCGGCAGGATGGCAGCCAAAACGGAACCATCAGAGAATATGAGTTTTTTATAAGCAACGATACAACCGATTTTGGAAAACCGGTATTTCATGGTCGTTTTCAAAACATATCGGAAGACAATAATATCGTCTTCCCCAAGCCGGTACGGGGTCGATTTGTCCGGCTTCGCGCCCTGTCCGAAATCAATGATCGCCCCTGGACTTCGATAGCTGAACTGAAGCTGTTGTCGGACGGCGGACACTCTTTTCTCTCTTTCCGGTACGGCATAGACATGGAAGAACCGGAGACGGAACTTGAGCTGCAATACAAAACATTGCAGCAGGAACTGAAAAGACGAAGTCATATCGCCTCTCTCGCAGAACAAACCTGTCATCCCGCCGCTTTGTTGTTCGAAACGGATCGCGATCCGACCGATGTGGTGCTTCGCAGGACGAGGATTTTACTGGATGACTTAAAAACCGGTTATGTTTCCGCTCAATGGGAGCGTTTGGAACAGGAGCTGGAGGCGATACGGAACCTGTGTAACGCCGTTGAGCCAGGCGATGCCTTGCAGCGGTTTGCCGCCTATCTGAAACTTTGCGATCTTCGTCGCAGGATCGCCTTTTCCAATCCGCTTTTGGATTTCGACAAGATCCTCTTTATTACCCGGCATCGCTCTCTGTTTAACCATATGTGCGATCAGTATTACGGCATTAATACACTGCCGGGCGGGGCCTTGTGTGTGCTGGAAGATCCCTTCGGCCTCAATCCGCAAGTACACAATATCCTTGCGGAATCTACTGTCAACAAAGGCCGGCTCATAGGCACACAACTTACCGAAGGATCCTTTCTTTCACCCGATTTGTCCTATGATGCAAAGTCGGTCACCTTTGCATACGTGGAATGCAAGGGTGACACCGAGCATCGATACCATACGGATCCGGAACGGGGTCACTGGCATCCGCAACGATGCTATCATCTCTTCAAAGTCAATCTTGACGGGTCCAATCTGCAGCAGCTCACCGACGGCACATGGAATGACTTCGATCCCTGCTGGCTGCCCAACGGACGAATCGCCTTCATTTCCGAACGCCGCGGCGGTTATTTGCGATGCGGACGTGTTTGCCCTACCTATACGCTGTATGATATGGCTTTAGACGGCGGCGATATTCGTTGTCTCAGCCCGCATGAAACCAATGAGTGGCACCCCGGCGTGACGCATGACGGCATGATCATATATACACGCTGGGATTATGTCGACCGCCATGGATGCACGGCCCATCTGCCGTGGACTACGACGCCGGACGGGCACAATGCCCGCGCTGTCCATGGCAATTTTTCCCCTCGGGAGGTGCGGCCCGATATGGAATTGGATTTTCGCGCCATTCCCGGATCCCATCGCTTCATCGCCACCGCCGCCCCCCATCATGGCCAGGCCTTTGGCTCGCTGGTCATCATTGATCCTCATATTGAAGATGACGACGCCATGGCGCCGGTGCGGCGCATCACGCCTGAAGTCGACTTTCCCGAAACACAGGGAGGAGCGCAAGTGTATGGAACGGCCTGGCCCCTGAGCGAGAAATATTATTTGGCTGTTTACGATCCAACTATGCAGATCGGCATGGGCGGACAGGGACAATCGTATCGGCGAGGCAATTACGGCATCTACCTGGTGGATGTTTTCGGAAATAAAGAACTGCTTTATCGTGATCCTGAAATCGCCTGCCAGAATCCGATTCCTCTGCGGCCGCGTCAAAGACCCCCTGTCGTTCCCGATGCGGCTTTGCGAGTCGCCCAGGACGAGCCAGCCGAAGGTACGATGGCTGTCATGAATGTATACGACAGCCTTGCACCGTGGCCAAAAGGCATTCGAATCAAGGCGTTGCGGATCTATCAGATTCTCCCCATGTCCGTGCCCTCCGGTGAGCCGCCCCATGAGATCGGACTGCGGCTGCCAACCGGGCTGGACTCGGTTATTCTTGCACGATACGTTCTCGGCACAGCGCCTGTGGAAGCAGATGGCAGTGCCCATTTCTATGTGCCCGCCAAAAAAGAAGTGTTTTTCCAGGCCCTCGATCAGGATGGTCTTGCGATCCAGTCCATGCGGTCCGCCACGTATGTCCAGCCGGGAGAACAACTTCTGTGCCAGGGCTGCCATGAACCTCGTCATCGGGCGCCATCGGCGCCGCAACGACTTCCCCTGGCCCTTCAACGCCCGCCTTCTCGCCTGAGGCCCGATGTGGACGGTTCCAATCCTTTCAGTTATCCAAGGCTGGTCCAGCCGGTTCTTGACAAGCATTGCGTAGCCTGCCATAAGGAACAACCGGAAAAAGCCCCCCGCCTTGATGATGAAGTGATCGTAAAAGGACGGCAAAAGTGGTATGCCTCCTATTTCAGCCTGGCGCCGGAATTTGGGTATTGGAAATACGGGAATCGTCATCGCACCACTCCCGGCCAATTCGGCGCTCGGGCATCGAAATTATATGCCCTTTTGAAGGAAGGTCATTATGATGTTAAGCTGTCCGAGGAAGATATGCACCGAATGACTCTCTGGCTGGACTCCTGCTCCGTTTTTTATGGCGTGTATGAGGAAGAAGGCGGTATAGCCCAACTCCAGGGTAAAATTGTTCAGCCCACGCTGGAATAAGATGGAACACCGTATCGGGAAACATGGGAGAAACCGTTGAAAACGTACCTGCCTCTTTGGTTCATAATGCATGTTGTCCTGTGTTCTGTTTCCCTTGTTATCGGTCAGGCGGAAAATTTCACCGCCATCCAGGCCCGCGTCGATTTTGATCGGCCTCTGCGCCCCTGGGACGGATTCGGAGTGAACTATGTCGAAGTCCCGCAGACCGTTGATTATAACAAGGACCCCCAGGAATACGGTGGTTTCAGCCTTTTGACGGAACAGCAAAGACAGGAAATCTGCGATCTGGTTTTTGGCGCCGACGGCTTACAGCCCGGTTTGGTTAAGATGTTTTATGACCCATGGCACCAGGAGGATCCGGAGGGATCGTTGGATCACGAACGAACCACCAAATGGATGCGATATTTTGTCCGGGAAGGCCTCAAACGCACTCGGGACCGAGGGGACGACCTGACCATCATGACCACTTTATACGGCCCCCCCGCCTGGGCCACGAAGCAGAAGTTCCTTCGGGGCCGCGACCTCGATCGAATCATGCGAAAGGACCTGGCCGAGTATCTCATCGACTGGATTAAGTTCCTCAGAGAACAGGAAAAATTACCGGTCCGGTATGTCTCCCTGCATAACGAAGGAGAAGACTGGCTTCGCTGGCCGGCCGACGGGAACGACGGCAACATCGGCAAAGGACATGATTACAACATGTTCTGGCCGCCTGAGCAAATTGTCGACTTCCTGATCCTCCTGCGGCCCATGCTGGACGATGCGGGACTCCAGGATGTCGGCATCACGCCCGGCGAAAGCACGAACTGGTTTCGTTTTCATACGTGGGGCTATGCCGATGCCATCGCCGATAATCCCACAGCTCTGGAGAATTTGGGATTGATCACATCCCATGGGTTTTATAGCGGAACGTATGGTCGATGGTTTGGCGATCATCGCTCCGTCGGCATCGACAGCCTGCGGGAGAAGCGCCCCGAACTGCATGCATGGGTCACCTCCACAAGCTGGAGCAGGATGGACTGTCGCAATTTGTTCGAGATGTACGGGAACATTTATTCGGCCAAAGTCAATGGTATCATTCCATGGGCAGCCGTCCAGCGTCCCGCCAAATGGGTCGGCGGCGATCCCAATCCCGGCTGCGCCGTTCGCGTTTACGAGGATGGGCGATACGAAATCATGCGAGGCTACTATTACTACAAACAGATCTGCCGAGCGGGCCGGCCCGGCATGGCCGTCGCCCGCACCATGAGTATGGATTCGGAATCGGCCATCATCGCTTTTTCTTCGAATGGAACGAAACATCCGGATGCGTTTATTTTGGTGAATATAGCCGACAAACAGCGAAAATTTGTTGTTCGCATTAATGGGATTGCTTCCAGGACCTTCGAAGCGTATCGGACCACGGATGAAGCGGATCGTTATAAAAATCTGGGATTAGTCAGTATCAATAGGGGTATCTTACATTACGAGGCTCCTGCTTTGTCCGTTACGACATTCTATGCCAAATAACTCGAATCGTTAAGCATCGGAGGCAATAGGTGAATGATGCATCGGAAAATTTCTTTCAGTCGTGAAGCCGGAGTGTATGTTTCGAAGACATGGCCTTTTTTCCCATGGCTTGAATACCTTCCGATATTGTGTGTCCCGGCGTTCCTGTTTCTCATCGCTCCGCTTGTTTGGACAGCGAAGCTCCCGTTAGAGGCGACGGCGGAGCAATGGCAGGAAATCCTTTTCCTGGATGAATCGTATCCGAATATCACGGCGTCGCAGGCCGTCGTTTTCGATTGGATCGAAGAGGACGCCGGGGAACAAACCCTGCGGATCGGCCCCTGGCACGCCGGAAACTGGTCGGCCAGGCTGCAATACAAAAAACGCCTCCCCTGGTCCGGCGGCACGATTCGAGGCATGTATAAAACATCCAATCTGCTTCCATTCCAGGCGCAGATCACCGTGTCCTTTTATCGCCAAACCGAACACCTCGGCAAAATCACCCATGCTCTGGCCCCGGCGCCGCTGTGGCGACCGTTTGAATTCGCCATTCGAAATCCCCCTGCCGGGGCGGACTCGTTCGTCCCCGCCTTCGGATTGGGCGACAAGACATCGGGATACATCCTGTTTAAGGATCTGATGGTTCTGGACAACGTGTCTGAAGTACGGTATGAAGATACGGGTTGGCCGCTCCGTATGGCACCTTTCAAGACATTCGAACCTTCGGATCGCTATCGGCTTGAGAAGGATGGGCAGAACTGGTGGTTGATTTCTCCGGAAGGGAAATGCTTCTATTCGATCGGCACAGTTGGACCGAATTTGTCCAACGCCATCGATAGGTCGGCAGAGGGGCTTAAAGCCGTACAAACATTGCGGGAATACGGATTTAACTCCCTGGCCGGCTGGACCAATCCAACAGAATGGCTCCAAATCAACCAATCCCTGGAGGTCAATCATCAATCCCCCCTGCCTTTGTTCTGCTTCATTCAGACCAATACGTTACAGGACAAATTTGATTTTCTCGTCGACTCGCAAGGCAATACCGGGCCGGCCGGCCATGCCTTTCCTGATCCGTTTGATCCGGTCTTCGAAGAAGCCTATGCCCTCGCCGCGCAAAAAATTCAAGAACAAATTGGAGATAAATCCTGGTTTGTCGGCTGGTTTGCCGACAATGAGCTGTCGCATGAGGATTTGTACCGATATGTATATTCCACACATTGTGCAAAGGCATTTCTGGAATACATTCAGAAACGATACCCGCGAGTCGAATTTCTCAATGATACATGGAAAACCCATTTGACTTCCTTCGAAGACCTGCTGGTTCAAAAACCCTCTCCTTCCTTACCCGTCGGTCCAATGGCGGCCGATTTTCTCGCCTTCGAACGGCGGATTGTGCAGCACTATATCGATGTCACGCTTCGAACCATCCGCCGCCTCGATTCCCAACGTCCTATCTTTTCCAATCGGTTTATGGCCTCGGGCGTCGGCGCTTACGCGCGAGTGTTGGATTTATACAGCCGGTATGACGGCATCGGCGTCAACCTGTATCCGTCCAATCAGTCCCCCGGATTGAACGAAAACGAGACCGCTTACCTGAACCTGTTTCATGCGTTCACGCAAAAACCTGTCCTCGTGAGCGAATGGTCGGTCCCGGCCATGGATTCTGGCCTCTACGATCCGGCTTCTTCGGTTCCGCTGGACTGGTCGTACAATGAGGCGGTCGCGACCCAGAACCAGCGTGCCCGGCAGGCGGCTCATGTGGCGCTGGACCTGTATAATCTTCCTTTTGTGGTCGGATCGCACTGGTTTACATGGCAGGATATCGACAATCCAAACCGCAGGGCCAATCGAGGACTCTTTACGGCCGACAATCAGCCCTGGTCCGAACTGCTCCACCAATTTGGGCAGATGCATCGTAAAATCAATCGTTAATCTATGAAAAGGATATCATGATTCGGATTCCAATTGCTATCGTTGCGTTCGCAGCGTTTCAGGCGATGTCTGCTTCGTATCCGGAAGATCCCGGTTCCCGCGGTGTAGACTGGAAGCTGGTCAAAGAAAAGATCGACCGATATTCCTGGGCCCGTGATATCGTTGAGGATCTCCAACAGGAAGTGCAAAAGGTTCGGTCGCAATTCCGAACCCCTCCTCTCGGAAGAACGGGCTGGTGGCATGATTACTACTGCAGCGAAGACGCCTACCGGCTGGACTTTCATCCGGAAAAACCGCACGAACACATATGCCCGGCCTGCAAGAAAATATATTCGGGCCCTCCTTACGATAACTGCTGGAATTCGATGGTCCATATCACTATGGTTCGGGCCGCCGAATATGCCGCCATCCTCTACCGTATCACGGAAGAAAAAAAGTATCTGGATTATACCCGGGACCTGCTGCTTTGGTATGCCGATCACTATCACGAGTTTGAAGTGCATGGGGAACACGCCGGCAAGGGACGGATTCGATCCCAATCCCTGGATGAAGCCACACAATTGACGTCATTGGCTCGCGCATACTGGGACATCTGCCCGGCCTTGACTCCAAAACAACGTACTCATATCCTGGAACATTATTTTCTGCCCGATGCGGAGTTTATCCACTCCCAGACACACGCTATTCATAATATCCATAGCTGGCATAACGCCGCCGTAGGTCTGGTCGGTTTTGTTTCCGGCCGCAACGATTGGGTGGAAAAGGCGGTCAACGGCCCCTACGGCCTGAAAAACCAGATTTCGAAGGGAATACGGGAAGACGGTTTCTGGTTTGAAGGATCGATCGGATACCACTTTTATACCGTCCGTTCCCTGGAGCCGTTGTATCTGGCCGCTTCCGCAAAGGAATATGACCTGTCCGGAACCGAAAAGTTCCTCCGTATGTACACAGCGCCGATTTCCTTTGCGTTTGCCAACGGCGAATTTCCGGCAACGAATGATGGCTGGCCGGGCGCGAACATTCGCGATATGGCCGCTTATTATGAAATCGCTGCTCACCGGATGCCCGACAGCGATATTCCCGGTTACCTGGCCGGCATGGTTCGTGATCGGTCCCGGTCCACTTTGGATGCGCTCTTGTACGGGCCGGACGAGCTTGCCCCCCTACAATCTTTGCCTTCCGAGAGCGTTCTATTTAAACCGTCCGGAATTGCCATCCTGAAAAATGAAACCGTTAATGCCTATCTTAAATTTGGCCCGTACGGGGGAGGACATGATCACCATGACCGTCTCAACATGATTCTCTTTGCCAACGGTCATGTTCTCATACCCGACCTGGGAACCAGCGGCTACGGGATTGCCCTGAACGGCAAATGGTTCCGCGCTCCGGCCTCGCACAATATGCTTGTGGTTGACGGCAGGGTCCAGTCCGCCTGTGGCGGCGAATTGATTCGTTTTGAGCCGACGACGGTCCGTGCGCGAGCGACGAAAGCCTATCCCGGCGTGACGATCGAACGCCAATTGACGCTTCATCCCGCTTCACTGTCCGATACCGTACAAGCCGATTCCGACGAGGAACACACCTATGACCTTTTCTATCATATCCGAGGCCGCCTGGTGGATTCTTCCGTCCCTTTTACATCCGGTTCTCCCTTTCCATCGGGCAACGGGTATGACATGCTTACCGAGATTCAGCAGGCCCGGACAACATCCTCGGTACAGCTTTCTTTTGCCCTGCGGGACACCGCCGGACGGCTTACTGTGCAATGCGAAAGCCCGAATCCATTTGACCTCTACACAGGCGTTTGCCCGGACAATCCCGCCGATCAAAAAATGAGCTTTGTGCTCCTGAGAACTCGTTCCCGGTCTTGTCAATGGTCATCCGAGATCGCCGTTCCCACGAATAAACCCGCGAAGACAGAGATCGTCCGATAACAAGAGGATGTACCTGGCGAACTCTTTTTTTTCTGCTGTGTCTCGGTGTATCCCCCCGGAAAAACTAGGAAAAATCCCTATTTCTCTATCCTGCCTTTTTACCTTGGCCGTTTTTGAACCGATATGAATCATGAAGTTTTAGTAAGATTAGAAAGAGGATATTATCATGGCAGCAGACGCATCGCAGAAACCGAAGGTATTGGTGGCGGAAGATCAACCCCCCAGCCAAAAACTGATTTGTATCCACCTGGAGAAACTCGGGTTTGACGTTACCGCCGTCTCAAACGGTCAGGAAGCGGTGGATACCGCCCTGGTTTGCCCCTTCGATGTGATTATCCTCGACATGCAGATGCCCAAAGTCAGCGGATATGAAGCCGCCTCTTTGATACGGGAAAATGGCATTGAAACGCCGATTTTGGCCCTTACCGCCCATGCCATGTCCGGCGATAAGGAAAAGTGTATCACCGCCGGATGCAACGGCTATCTGGCCAAGCCCTTCCGTCAGGAAGAGCTTCAGGCCACCTTAGCCCAGCTTGCTCCTGTGGGCTGATTTAGCCGATGCCGCCTTACGAAGCCGGCGTTTTGGTCTTTTCGTCCTGACACACCAAAGCGGCAAACCGATCAATCAGGAATTTGGTTAAAAATCCCGGTTTCCCGTCTCTGATGTGTTGTCCGTCAAACCGGATCACCGGAACAATGTCCTTGGTCGTCACAGCCAGAAACAACTCGTCAAGCCCCGCCGCGTCCGCCGGCGTAAGGGTGCGTTCGACCACCTTCAGATCTGAACCCTGGGCCGCCCGGATGACATGTTGACGCGTGATGGAGGGAAGGATTTCGTGCCCCAGGGGCCGAGTGATCAGTTCGTTTCGCTTGGCATCAATCGCAAAAAAAGCGCTTCCGGAACCTTCGGTGATTTCCCCTGCCTCATTGACCAGAATCGCCTCAGCGCAGCCTTTCTTTTCCGCATCCATCCGCGCCAGTACATTGGGCAGCAGGTTCAGCGATTTAATATCGCATCGTTTCCACCGCCAGTCGGGAAAGGTAGAGACGGCAACTCCCTGGGCCTTGTCCTTCGTGGAGTCCGGAGCGGGACCAATCGTCATAAAAAAATTCGGCAATAACCCCTTTCGGGGGGTATGGTTCCGCGGCTCGGACCCTCTTGTGAGATGGAAATAGATCTTGGCATTGGGCAACCCGGCCTGTCCGAAGATGCGGAGGATTCTTTGCCGTATTTGCCCGATATCCGGTTCATGGATTCCTACCTCATGCATCGAACGGGCAAAACGGGCCAGATGATCTTCCAGGGCAAAAATCCGCCCCTGATAGCTGCGAAGTACTTCATAGACCCCATCTCCGAAATAAAGCCCCCGATCCAGATACTCCGGCCCCAGTTGGTTACCCTCTACGATTCGATCCCCGATCATTGCCAAATTCATAGCTCAATCCCTGTACGCCATTAATTAAAAGGCGATATTTTGACAGGTAAGCCCGGCTTTTGCAATGTCCTGAGCAAAAAATCCCTTTTTATCCGACAAAACTCTTTACAACCATGCACCGGAATCATAGAATAATGGGCTAATTATTGGACAAGAATGATCTTTTATCTATATAGGGAACCAATGATGTACGCGGTAATTGAACAAGGCGGCAAACAGTATAAGGTCTCGCAGGGCGATGTTATTACGATCGATCTGGCCGAGGTGGCCCCTGACGCCAAGAGCATCGAAATCGGGAAAGTGCTCTTTGTCAGCGACGGCAAGCAGGTCAGGGTCGGTACTCCCTATCTGGATGGTGCCAAGGTAATCGCCACCTTTACAACCGATGCCCGTGATGCGGTCGTGAACGGGCCGAAATTGTATCCGACCCATTTTCGCCGCCGTAAAAACAGCAGCCGCAGAATCGGTCATCGCCAAAAGTATCTCCAGGTTACTATCGAGGCGATCGAGGCTTGAGTCTCCTGCTTTATAGTTGAGTCCCCGTCAATCCGGAGCCTGGCGGATCGCCGGGCTCTTTTATTTTTCCCGCTTCTGAGTCGAATTCTGTTCGATGGGACGGCAGTTCCCATGCGGGAATAAATTACAGTCATACCGAGGCAGCGCCTGGGGACGTTTTTGCAGATCGCCGGCGGTAATATCCCGTGGCTCCACATTGAAGGAGAACAAACATCCCGATTGGTCCAGCAGCGCCTCCGTGTCGGCTGTAAACGTATGAAATCCGCCATACGGATAACAGAACGAGCGAATCGCCAGACCGCCGGTCGCCTCGTCGAGAAAGGAAAACGATTCGTCGATTTCCCGTTTCTGCTCCTGCAACGTCAGCTTGCTCATGACCGGATGAGTCACCGAATGCGATCCAATCAGCATCCCTTCCTCCTGCATTTGCCGCAGATGCGCGGTACTCATATAAACGCGTTGCTTCAGCTTGTCTTCTTCGGGAAAATAACATCCCATTAAGGTATTGAGGACATCTCCGCGACAGGCGTAGTCGATGTAATAATTCAGCGTTCGTTTGACGTGCAGCGTGTAGTCGTCATTCGACTGGGACCGGTAAGTACGGCTCCGAAATGCCTCGATATGCTCATCCGTCAGCATCTCATCGGTGACCATTTCCTGCAAAGCGTCATACATATATCGTCCACCCCATTTGCCCAGGAGCAGATGAATCCGATGCACATCCATCAGTCGGGCGGTCGTATAGATTCCTGTAGGCACGTAGAAGATTCCCCATAATCCCCGCTGTTTCAGTTCGGGCAGGACATACGCATAGTGGTCCATAAAACCATCGTCGAAGGTCAGAATCACTCCTTCAGGGCAGGATGTAGCATCGTGTACCGCTTCCAGAAATTCCGTCTTTGATATCCACTGGAAAGACCGGGAGAAATAATCCAATTGCTTCTGAAAATCCTCCCAATGCAGATGCCTAAAATAGGGGAATTCCGGATCAGAATAACGGATATAATGATACATAATTGCCTTCATATCAGAGGCCTTGAAGGGCGGGATTGGCAAGGATCGGCACAAGAGAGCAACGCCGGACCTGCTCCCGCAGATATTGTTCCACCATTCCGTTTTGAAAATTTTCGTACAGTCTCTCGACCGATTCTTCCGTAAAATCCTTGCTTTTACAGACATGGATCTGTTTGGGCGGCGGCAACGGGCTCATCGGTTCAAGGCGATTAAACTCTTCCAGAATCCGGCGGTACGCATAGGCCATGTCGACAATCAATCGATTGCCGATGCTGGAAGGAGTATCCCCCCAGCACAGCCGGGCGCGAATCTGATGAATAACGGGCCCGGTATCGATCCCCGCATCGATGTGCATAAATGTGGCGCCTGCATATTCAGGCTCTCCCCGGACCAGCGGCCAATAATTGGTCCCGCTGCCGCGATAGTAGGGAGACAGGCCTAAATGGACATTAAGAAAACGGCCCTCAAACGCACTCAGCAGAGGGTCTCGTATCAGCGAGCAGCCATAGGCCGCAATCAAATCCGGCGATAACGAAATTATCTCTTCGAAACAGGTTGTCGAGTTAATGTCTCCTTTGGGAATAAACACCGGAACCGATCGGTCCGGAACATGGCGAATGAATAAACCGAAAAAATCCTCTTCCGACTGCTCTCTCGCATGAATATGTTGCAGACGAAATGTAGGATCCGGCTGGTCGGACAATTGTACTGTCAGACTTTTTTCCAGACCTTCACAATAGGTCCGAACAATCCGGATCTGTTCCGACAAACCCAGAAACAGACGAAAAAAAGTGTGCCGTCTTTCCGATCCTGTCAGAATCAATACTCGCTTCACATCGTTATCCCGACGTAATTGTCCCATGACTATTTTATCCGACTATACCGACGGCCCAATCAGCCGTCAACGTTTCTATCGCCCCGTCGGTCTTGTCTGTCGACTGTCGATCGGATTGGTTTACGGCAGATAATCAGGTCTTTCTCTTTGCAGCCAGGGGGGAAACTGATCCTTGGCGACCTCTGCCCAGAGGCCGGTTCGTTCTGCGCAGGCCTGCTCCTGGAGCCGCAAATATGGATCGTAGCGACTATGGGAAAACCGCGTATCCGCATACCCGTATCCCTGCTGAATGATCCGCTCGTTCAAAATACTCCCATCGGGCAAAACGACATACGCCAGAAGCCGCCCGTATTTACAACGCACATCGCCTACCGTGTCGATCAGAAGGGTAACTTCTTTATTCAAAACTAAGTGCGTCGTGAATTCAGTGGCCTGTTGTCCGTAAAACATTCCTTCTTTGTTGTCGGTCCCTTTTTCCGGAGTATCCACTCCCAGTAATCGGACTCGCGTTGTCGGGGATGTGCCGTCAGGGATATCGATATCAAACGTATCTCCGTCCAAAACCCGCACGACAGGAAAATGTTTCCCATGATAGCGGTAAAAATCCCCCCAATCCGACCCTACATGGGACAACACCGTTCGAACCGAACCGCCGAACCGCCGATCCAGAATGCCCAGGATCGCCAGGCCGGCCAGGCAGACCATAAAGAGAAACCGCCTGTTGCGTCGGCTTAGGGCATAATTCAATCTCCTGTTACGCACCATGGATGCTCCGGAATTGCCTAAGGATCCAACATGGTTCCGGGCGGAAAGAATCCATCCGGTCCGGGAATAACGATTCTTTATACTGAGGACGCTATTTATAGGTACGCTGGTCGGCGGGCTTATCCAGCTCGAATGCTTCACATACCGAGACCAGCGCTTTGTCGCCCTGGTCGATATCGACGATGCAACTGATTCGAATCTCGCTGGTGGTGATCGAATCGATATTCACCCTGGCCTCCGCCAGAGCATGGAACAGTTTGCCGGCCACTCCATAATGGCTGCGCATCCCCACGCCGACAACGGATATTTCCGCAATATCATCGCGAATAAACAAAGACTCGCACCCTATTTCCCCGCGTATGTGCTCCAGGGCCTTTTGAGCGTCCTTGAGATCTCCCTTAGAAATCGTAAACGAGAGATTTGCCTTCTCCGTGCTTACTTCGGTCTGGATGATATCGTTGACAATCACTCGCGCCTGCGCCATTTGAGCAAAGATCTTAGCGGCATTGCCGGGTTTGTTGTCCACCCCTACCAGGCATAATTTAGCCAATTCCTTCTGAATGGTTGCGCCGCTGACGAGAATGCCTTCCATTTGAGCCACCTCGTGTGTAATTAAGGTTCCCGGATTGTCGTTCATACTGCTACGGACATGAATCGGCACGCCGTATTTCTTGCCGAATTCGATGGATCGGCTGTGCATTACTCCCGCTCCAAGACTGGCCAGTTCCAGCATCTCATCGTAGCTGATCCGCTGCATCTTGACCGCTCTGGGAAATTTTCGAGGGTCCGTGGTATAGATCCCGTCCACATCGGTAAAAATCTCGCATACCTGGGCGTTCAGAGCGGCCGCCAGCGCTACCGCGCTGGTATCCGACCCCCCCCGGCCCAGAGTGGTCACATTGCCTCGCTCGTCTACCCCCTGAAAACCGGCCACAATCGCAATATATCCCTCGTCCAGCCATTGGCGAATCCGCGCTGCGTCGATACTCTGGATTCGGGCTCGCATATGGGCATCGTCAGTGACCATCCGAATCTGTGCGCCGGTGAAACTGATCGCCTTTTGCCCCATTGCATCCAGGGCCATCGCCATCAGCGAGACCGTCTGCTGCTCACCCGTGCTGATCAACTGGTCCATTTCCCGGCGCGGGGGATTAGGATTGACCTCCAGAGCGTCGGCAATGAGCTGATCGGTCTGTTTGCCTCGCGCCGAGGCCACTACGACCACCTGGTTGCCCTGCTGATGCATATGGAGGGCTCGGGAGGCGGCCCGGGCGATCTTTTGCGCATCAGCCACGCTGGTCCCGCCAAATTTCTGCACTACAATCGCCATTCCTTCTTTCCTGCCTTCTAGGATGATCACAGAAAACCGGGGCAATGTACATATCGAATTAAGCCTTTTCAAGAAAAAAAGCATGGAATGACATATTTCTTTACTCCGAAGTCCCGCTTGTACCCGGAGCCAGAAACGATTATATTGAAAACCATTGGCCTTTGCACAAAGAGTTTTCATACACAATACGTCCAATGAAAAATGAGTATAATCGATGATGCCAGGAAGGAATAGAAACAGATGAATCGACGCGACTTTATGTGCCTGGCCGGTTTTGCTTCCACGGCATTCCTGTCCGGATGCGCCTCATGGTCCTGTGCGGCATCGAAGAGAAAACCGAATATCGTGTTTGTTTTCGCCGATCAATGGCGCGCCCAGGCCACAGGCTATGCCGGAGATCCCAACGCGCGAACCCCCGTATTGGACGCCCTGGAAAAACAAAGCATACACTTTACCAACGCGGTCTCCGGTTGCCCCGTTTGTTCCCCCTACCGCGCAAGCCTGCTGACCGGACAATATCCCCTGACGCACGGGGTTTTTTTGAATGATGTGCCGTTGAGCAATAAAGCCGTTTCCATCGCGCAGGCGTGTAACGCCGCCGGCTATGATACCGCCTATATCGGCAAGTGGCATCTGGAAGGCAACGGTCGAACCAACTATATCCCTCCTCACCGCCGCCAGGGATTCGACTTCTGGCAGGCCCTTGAGTGTACCCACGATTACAATCATTCCTTTTACTACGGCGGCGACGATCCTGCCCGGCAAGTCTGGCCGGAATATGACGCGATCGCCCAGACCAAATCCGCCTGTCGTTATATCCGCGAGCATATCCAGAATCCGTTTGTCCTCTTTTTATCCTGGGGACCGCCGCATGCCCCCTACCTGACGGCGCCGCAGGAATACCGCCGGCGGTTCCGGGCCGAAGACATTGTCCTGCGCCCCAATGTGCCGCAAGATCAATCCGCCGTCGCGCGGCGGGATCTGGCCGGCTATTATGCCCATATCGCCGTCCTCGACGACTGCCTGAACATCCTTCTTGAAACAATAGAGCAGGCGGGAATCGGCAATGACACGATTTTCGTCTTTACCAGCGACCACGGCGACATGCTGTATTCCCAGGGGATGACGAAGAAACAGCGTCCTTTCGAAGAATCGGCCTGTGTGCCGTTTCTGCTGCGTTACCCGGCGGTTCATGGGCATCTCGGCAGACGGATCGATATGCCGATCAATACGCCGGATATCATGCCTACCCTGCTGGGTTTAGCCGGCGTTGCGATTCCGGAAACTGTGCAGGGACAAGATTTTTCCACCGTAATCCGCGGCAAACAGAAACCATCCAAGGAGGCGGTCCTGCTGACCTGCCCCTCGCCTTTCGGGCAATGGGAACGCCGACATGGCGGCAGGGAATACCGCGGCATCCGCACTCGCCGATATACTTATACACGCGACCTGAACGGGCCCTGGCTGCTGTACGATAATCAGACGGATCCCTATCAACAAAAAAATCTGGTTGACAAACCGGAATTCACAGACCTTCAGAAGGAACTTGATTCCGTTCTCCAGCATAAATTGAAAGAAATTCATGACGATTTTCGTCCGGGCCGGGACTATATCCAACAATGGGGCTGGACCGTCGATGAAAACGGAACCGTTCCCTACTGGGTAAAAAATCAAGAGCAGGCAAATCCATGAACAGAAGAAAATTTCTCCGGGTTGCCGGAGGTACGATGATCCTTCCGACGATCGTGCCGGCGACCGTCTTGTCTCAATCCCCGCCCAGCAAACGGATTACCCTGGCTTTCATCGGCGTCGGCAATCAGGGAACGAATAATCTGAAGGGCTTTTTGCAACTGAAAGAGGCACAGGTCGTCGCTGTGTGCGATGTCAACCGGGCCAGTTACGGGTATAAGACCGCCGGCCAGTTTCTCGGTCGCGAACCGGCAGCGGAGCGTTTTACCAACGACGAAGCCGCCAACCGGATGCTTTCCAAACCCTATCGCGCCCCCTGGCATCTATAAATCTGATTATCTGTCGGATTCACTCCTGCCAGAAGCTCCATTTGACGCGCTTCCAGGATTGGCGATAATCCTCCTCCGTGGCGACCACCGCGATTCCTTCTTTCTCCCTGGCATCAAGAAAATAGACAAAATCCATCGGTCGATCTTCCCTGTCAAAGCTCTCGGCGTAGAGTCGGGCGATTTCATTGGTCGGCAGCGTTTTCGTTCCCGCGATTTCCATCAACGGCAAATCAAGGCCGTCCTTGCCCTCGGCCGCCCGCCAGCTTCGCCATACAAGTTCCGTGCAGACCAGCGCATGATCCGTGGCAAAGTCGAATTGATAATCGTACGGCTTGCCGACGTGTCGAAACGCCTCGATGATGGCCTGCGCCTTGGCGACCTTATTCCGGCGAGGGCGAAGAGCCGCGATATAATCCCCGGCGCATTGGCTCAATGTATGCATACAGACGCCGTTTTTAACGCTTTCAATCACCCGGTGCGGTTCATCGCCTACCTCCAGGGAATACTCCAGCCACAGACGGGGATATGTCTGGGCCATATATTCCGACCATGTTACCTTCTTACCGACAAGTCCGGCCAGGTAGGCTGACACATCCGGGTCATTAAAATATTCGGCCAGTTTGGCCGGGGAGCCGACGTACAAGACGGCATGAGGCCAGAAACCGGGCAATCCCACATTGCTCATGTACCAGTTCTTCCGCGTCATCAGGATATCCCCCGGCTCCAGGGCCCGGTCCATCACTTCCTGCTGCTGACGCGTCACCAGAATCTGCCCAATCCGTCGATGCACTCGCGTATCGCCCATCCACGTCGCCACGCCTTTGACCGAAGGATACCAGACGCGATCGACCCCTTGTTTGAACGCCTCCATGTCGCTGCCCACCGTCAATGCGGTCCGTTCCCCCGGCGCGATCGCATCGAGGATCGCCAGTTCGGTTTCGATTTTGTCCCACAACACGGCACAGCTCAATCCGGCCGTTTCCGACTTGGCGTCCATCCCTTTTTGCAGGAAATACAGATACGCCCGGCCGCCGCCGATTCGGACGGCATCCCGCGTGCCGTGTAATTCCTGTCGAAACGTACTGAATGTATTTTCTCCCAGGTTCGTTCCGGGATGCGGCGCATCCAGAAACTTGACGGCGTTTGGATTTCGGATTACCAAGCCGCTTAACCGCGTGGCCTTCTCATAGAGACATAACTCGGCGGCGAACGTCAATAAAAAACTCTGTACGTGATAGGCTCGCTGAGCCCGGGAAGGATCAAAGCGATACCAGTCCTCATAAAACAAACGAATCCGGTCCAGCGCAAAAGCATAATCATAGATCGTTGTCCAGACATCCCGCAGCAGGGTCTCCTGGGCGGCTGTCAGGGGCTGCGGATCCTCCCCTGCGAACATCGACTTGTTCTCTTGCAGAATCGCAAGCTGCGCTTCCAGCCCCCGATCATACTCCCAGAACTGGGAAAGGTCTGTCTCGTACGCCTCGTTGAACCGGATCGGGCCAAGTTCTGTCAAGGGGGATTTCTGGGCCATGCGGCAACTGGTCAGATGGGCAGCGCCAAGCACAAACGCAACCACAAACGCCAGAAGGATTCGTTTGCGTATCCGAATCCGCCTGCCCCCATGCTCCCATGCCGATTCATCCATGATTTGTCCTCCGATCCACAAGATGAGGGAAAACAATACCGCCAGTAAAAGTCCCTCGGCCATCGTCGGAAACCAAAGCACTCCCCGGTCCGCCGCTGCAAATCCCAAAAACGCCCCACAGGCTCCCGCCAGTCCCGCCGCGGCGGCCCTGCGCAGCCATTGGCCCCGCGACACTTGACCTGGTTTGACCATAGCATGATCTCCTTGTCTCTGTCTGCGCTGACATTCCTCCGCCAATCCTTTTATCAGCATACCATTTCTCGAAAGACAAGCAATCGTTTTTCAAAGGATATGAGTTCTGGAAGCACAAGTGAAAGCCGGACAAACAGTCTTCCCCTGCCGAACAATCTGATTCCGGAAACTTGGCCGCGTCAGGGAGCTGTTAATAACGGCGGACAGCGTATTGCGCCCGTTTGAGATGTTGATCGATAATGGCCAGAAATTGATCGAGTTTGACCGGTCGGGTCAGGAAATCATTACACCCGGCGTTGTAGGCGCGGTGCATCGTGGATTCGGCGGTGTCGGCGGTCAGGGCGACCACCGGAGTCTTGACACCCCGCTGTCGCAGGGCCTGGGTGGCCTCGCAGCCGTCGACGCCGGGCATACGGATGTCCATCAGGATCAGGTCGAAAGTCTCCTGCGAGGCTCGAGCAATGGCCTCCATGCCGCTGTCGACCAGAACCAGATCGATGTCTGTTCGATTTTTAAGGACAGCCTGGATCAGGGCATGGTTGGCCGGGCTGTCATCCACTACCAAGATGCGGTAGGTCTGACTCATTTCTATTTTCCTTTAACGCGTAGATTCTACCTACTTTTTTCGGCAAATCTTCTTGAATACTTAAGGAGGGAACGTCCGGAAGGAAGATTTCCGCAGTAAATATGGGAATTGCCGGACCTTTACGCGGAATTGACACGTCGAACAATGGAATTCTGAAAGGAAACCGGATGGGAAATCGTCGTATTTAAAGACAACAGCCGAATGCAAGTTTTAGGTCAAAGGACAATGTGGATGGTCATCCAAGGGAAATTTCGATGGATTTTCGTATTGCTCGGACTGCCTGTAGTTCTCTGGGCCCTTCTTCAGGTTCCCCAATGGCGGCGGCAGTATGCCATCTATTGCATCGAGCGAAATTTATATTGTCTGCGGCCGGGCATGAAAGCCGAAGAGGTAACGGCCATTATGGGGCAGGCCGAGTCGGTTCGCCTCCATCCAGCTCGAGCCGAGTTTACGATTATGGAATATCCCTGTGTGATCGTCCAGTTTCGATATGGACAGCTTATACGAATCTCGTTCAGGGAAGGCTATCAGCCCAAACCGCCGCTTCACCGTCATCTCTGGAACAAGGGAAAGGCCTTTGTCCTGCCCGTGCGGACACGCGCCAGTTAAAAATCCAACGACTGAATGGAAGAAACGCTAGGAAAGCTGTTCTGAAATGGCGTCGAGAATGATCTGTTTCACCCGGTCCAGGTCCCCTTCCATGTTGACTCCGCTGGCCATCGTATGCCCCCCGCCGCCGTACCGCTGCGCGATGGCCCGGACATCCACATGGCCCTTGGACCGCAGGCTGCACCGGAAGCCCGAATGCCCGCGGGACTGGTCCTGACCCAGCTCGACAAACAGGACGGCCACCTCCACGGAGCCGATCCGCTGGCATTCGTCGATGAGGTTTTCCGTATCCCGCCCGGTCGCGCCGGTCTGGTCAAAATCGCGGCGGAGGATATGCTGGATCGCCACCCGGCCGCCGCCGTGCAATTCCATGGATTGCAGCATGCGGACCATAAGCTGCATCCGGGCCGGGGAAAAGTTCTGGTAGAGTTTCTGATAAATCGCCGCCGGATCGGCCCCGGCTTCGATCAGCTCGGCGGCGTTGCGGTACAGGCGGGCGTCGGCATTGGCGAATTTGAACCAGCCGCTGTCGGTCGATAACGCCACAAAAAGGGCCTCGGCGATAGAGGTGGTCATCGGCCAGCCGGCGTGCCTGATCAGGTCCAGGACAATCTCGCCGGCGGCGGCTGCGGCGGTATCGATCAACTGGACATCGCCGAGATTGTCGCCGGTGACATGGTGATCGACAACAAGGACCTTTTTATGCGTCTCTCGGAGCCAGCGGTCAAATTCGGGCAATTGAACATACGAATTGGTGTCGATAATAAGCACCAGATCGCAGGCTTCAAGCCTGCCGTTATGAAGTTGTTCGAGGGAGATATCGTCGGTCAGAACCGGCAGCCGCTCATCAAAGAGAAACTCGTACCACGGCGCCAGCGGCGACAGCAGCAGCGGCTGAACGGTCTTGCCCAGACCGGTCAGGACGTCCATCATGGCCCGCATCGAGCCTACGGCATCGCCGTCGGGACGGGTATGGCAGGTCATAAGGATATGGCGGGCCCGTTCGATAAGTTGTATCGCCTGCTGAAAATCCGTTTCAGTCACCATGATCTCGTCGTTTTCCCTTTGTCAAGTTTTCTCGCATCTTTTTAGTACTTCTTGCCAATCCGAAACCTCTGAACGGTCCGAAGACGGAAAAGTATAGCGGATTTGGGCCCCAAAGTCACTGAGAAAATAGGGGACATTTAGGTATGATCGGCGAGGGAACTTCCGTAGTGTAATCCGCCTCGTCGTGAGTAATGGCATGGCCGCCGATGGAGGTATAGCGGTTGGTGTCTTCATCGACGAAGAAGAACCTGGTTTTGACGCGATGAACAGGATTACCAGGATTACTTATTCGGTCTGACAGGACGGGCCTTGCATTTTTTGGAACATGTTCGGCCTCTATGCTTTTGACCACCTTGACCTCCACTATAATCTTGTCCCCGATGATCCGCTCTGTCCGTTCATCGACCTCCATTCAACCATAATCCTTTTCCATCTTGTTCATCGTGTAAATCGCGTCTAAAAAAGAAATTCGCGGTTGCCCAGATCATCCATCGCAAAGGCCTCGGTATCCGAATCGTGATACATTCCACCCGTAAGTCGGTTCAAGGATATGATAGGAGATGCCTGCCCCATGTTTCTGCATGCCTTCCTATCTTACATCTATGCGGCCATACATACACTATAATAGTTCCTATATACCTTATAATTTTTTTTTCTTGAGAAAAACAGAAGAACAGATTATCCTATTTTTATGTACAGCATGGGGAATGCAATTTATGGAAAGGCTGTCTTAGAAAAAACAATCGGATAAGAAATGATTGAATTTGACCCCATTTTGGTCCATGGGTGGCTGCGGCGTACCGCCGGACGTTTCCCGGATAAAGTCGCCCTGATTCATAGCGACAAGCGATGGACCTATGCACAAGTGGATCACTTATCCGACATCCTGGCCCTGCATCTGATCCAAAGGGGAATTCGACGCCACGATCGGGTCGTTATTTTTACCGACAATTCCCCGGAAACCGTGTTTGCTGTCTATGGCGTGTTGAAGGCCGGGGGCGTTTTTATCGTTGTTTCACCCACTATGAAAGCGAATAAATTACGCTATATTCTCGATCATTCGGGCGCCACAGGCCTGATTGCCCCTGCGGAAAAAGCTGCGATTATAAACGAAGCGTTAATCGGGGGCTCCGGCCCGCCTTTCCTTCTCTGGACAGGCCATAAAAACGATATCCCTGCTTCCTTACAATCCTGCTCTTCTTTCTGGGACGATGTTTTTTCAACCCTCCCTGCAACTCCCATCTCCTGCACGGACTTTCCGCGCTGCATTGATGTGGATCTGGCGTGCCTGATCTATACTTCCGGTTCGACCGGCCGGCCGAAGGGCGTCATTTCAACCCATCATAACATGATTTCCGCCGCCAGAAGCATTATTCAGTTTATCGGCAACGAACCGGACGACGCCATCGTCGATGTGCTTCCGTTGTCGTTTGATTACGGGCTTTATCAGGTAATCATGGCGTTCATGTTCGGGGGAACGATCCTTCTGGAATCCTCGTTTGCTTTTCTCCATCCCCTCCTGACGCGGATTTGCGAATATAAGATAACAGGTTTTCCCGTTGTGCCGACGATTGTCGCGATGCTGTTAAGCCTGCGCGATCTTTCCCAATACGATTTTAGCGCGTTGCGGTATATCACCAACACCGGCGCTGCGCTGCCGATAGAGCACATCCGGCAGCTTCGCCGCATGTTGCCCCACGTGCGGATTTATTCGATGTTTGGGCTTACCGAGTGCAAGCGGGTTGGCTATCTGCCGCCGGAATATCTGGATCAATACCCGGCCTCCGTGGGAAAGGCCATGCCCAATTGCGAAACGTTTCTCCTGGACAACAAGGGAAACGAACTGCCGCCCGGACACATTGGCGAGCTGGTCGTCCGCGGATCGAATGTGATGCAGGGGTACTGTAAATCCGACGAGCCAACGGAGCGATCCTTCCAACCCGGACAATACCCGCAAGACCGCCGATTGTATTCGGGGGATTATTTCCAAAAAGACGAAAACAACTTTCTGTACTTTGTCGGCCGAAAAGACGACATGATCAAGAGCAAAGGGGAACGGGTCAGTCCGCGCGAAATCGAGGACGTGCTGTGCCAAATCAAGGGAGTAGCCGAAGCGGCCGTCATCGGCGTACCCGATGCGGTTCAGGGACAGGCCATCAAGGCTTATGTCGCTCCGCAAGACACCGCCCGGCCCAGCAAACGGAAGATTCTGGAGTATTGCGCAAAAAATCTGGAATCTTTCATGGTGCCGCAGGAAGTGGAGATATGCGGCAGGTTGCCCCGTACCCCGAACGGAAAGATTGATAAAAAACGGCTGGCGAATCAATCCGTCGTATCTTGTAAGAATACCAATTCGTAACCATTGTTCCGTTAGCGTATTGGAACAATCGCCTAGCGGGGAAAAAAGGGATCAGGTAGTATTCATATCCTCCACATACCGAAAGCCGGTCGCTCGCAGGGATTCTTTAAGCCTGTACGCCGTCAAACCCGGCCAGCCGGATAGCCCAAAGAGCAAAATCGGCCCTGGCGGGGTCAAAAATGGGGTTGCATTTGATTGCAAGTCCTCTATAATGTGACGTTTATTCCATTCGGAGGATTTAGGTAAGGGTGACTGGTTCCGGGTGGGTTGTCTGCCCAAAAGGGACCGGCAGGGAACAAAAGGAAACAGGATTTCGGATTAGGAGCAGTAGATGGTATCGGCGGCAGAGGCCCAGGTGCATTTATTCGGAGAGCCCTTCCCTTCACTGGACGGGCTCAATAAGCTGTGTTTGTATGTGAATTCGAGCGAATTGCGAAAGCAAAAGTTTGCCGAGCAGATCGAGAAGAACATGGGCAACGCCCTGGCGGCCGGGGTCGGACTGGAGATGATCGGTGAGCCGACCCGCGCGATGGAGCTGCTGGCCAAGGCCCCGGACGGCAAGGAAAAGTACCTCTATCTGGCCTATGCCCAGCGAACCATGGGGCAGTACGACCAGGCCCTGTCCTGCTTCGAAAAGGCGGCCAAACAGCATGCCGATTCCCTCCTGATCGCGATGGAAAAAGTGGCCACCTTCCGTATGGCCGGGCGTTTCGACGAGGCGGCCGCCGAATTGCAGACCTGCTCCAATTATGAAAAAGTCAGCGCCGAGTTTCACTACCAGCGGGGCCGGCTGGCCAATGCTCAGGGCCAGTACGAGGCGGCCATCGCCGATTTCCAGATCGCCGTGGAGCTGGATCCGCATCATTCCGAGGCCCTGTTCCAGTTGGCGTATGCCCTGGATCTGCGGGGCGAGGAGGAAGCGGCGATCGATTATTATCGACAAGCGGTCAAATCGCCTCCGATCCACGTCAATGCCCTTCTGAACCTGGCGGTGCTCTATGAAGACCGGGAAGAATATGACCGGGCCGGGATTTGTGTGGATATCGTTTTGGCCTCTCACCCCAACCATGCCAAGGCGCGTCTGTTCCTCAAGGACATCGATAGCGCCAGGACCATGGTGTATGATGAGGAAAAGGCCAAACGCCAGGACCGGCACGCCAAGATCCTGGAAATCCCGCTGACCGATTTCGAGCTTTCGGTGCGCAGCCGCAACTGCCTGAAAAAGATGAATTTGAACACCCTGGGCGATTTGCTTCGGATCACCGAGGCCGAATTGCTCAGCTATAAAAACTTCGGCGAGACCAGCCTGCTGGAGATCAAGAGGATTCTGGACATGAAGGGTCTTCGCCTTGGAATGGCGCTGGAAACCGCCGCCGGTTGCCTTTCCGCACAGGCCTTCGCCAGCAGCGCCAGCGAAGAAGTGCTCAATAAAAGCGTGGATGAACTGGAATTGAACGTCCGCAGCCGCCGGTGCCTGACCCGGCTGAATGTGCGGACGCTGGGCGAATTGATCATGCGAACCGAAGCGGAGCTTCTGGGATGCAAAAATTTCGGCGTAACCAGCCTGAACGAGATCAAAGAACGCCTCAATCAGTTCGGACTGAGCCTGCGGAAGCTGGAATAATGCCGACTCAGGTTCGTGGACGGACGCGTTGGCGGTGAGGAAAAGCACGCATTGCCCGTAACCCGACGGAATACAATTTGGAGCTATGCGATCCTGGCATGGGTTACGGTGATGGGTATCCTTTGTTTGTGGATCGGATGTCGACGACGACAGATCCTGGAGCCGACGCCCGGTATGGACACGGCACAGGAGTATCAGATCCGCGTATTGCTCTTTGACAATATCAGAACGTGTTTACTAGCCGTTCCCGGCCCGGTGACGATTCGTTCTCTGACCGCCGATGCCGAAGCCCGTTTTCCCGAAGTGCCGGAACCGATGCAGATCAACCGGCTCTCCGGCAAAATTACGGTGGGAGAACATGTGTTTACCGGAGCTGTGGAGATTGTCCCCGAAAGCCCGTTTGTTTTTTCCATCGACGGACAGCGATTTCGCGGCCATTGCCTGATTGTACCGGAAAACGATGGGGATTTGTTCGATGTGATCAACCGGGCGCCGATGGAGGCCTATCTGGCTGGCGTCGTAGGCGCGGAAATGCCCAGTTACTGGGAAGCGGCCGCCCTGGCCGCACAGGCGGTGGCCTCCCGCACCTATGCCCTCTATCACAAGCAGCGCTACGGAAGCCAAAGGGCCTTTGATGTTCGAAGGACCGAGTCCAATCAGGTCTACCGCGGCGTGGCAGCCGAAACGCCCAGCGTTTGGCGGGCGGTCGAGGATACCCGCGGGCTTGTATTGACCTGCGTCCAGGACGACAAACCAGACCATGTTTTCCCAGCCTATTTCGCCTCTACCTGCGGCGGCCATACGGAATCGTCCGGGAAGGTTTTCGGAACTGACTATCCGGCCCTGCAGGGCGTGGCGTGTCCCTATTGCCGGGAAACGAGCCGGCGGACCTTTTATTCCTGGAATCCGGTGAGGCTGGAAGTCAAAGACGTTTCGCAGCGGCTCCTGGCCCATTATCCGAGCCTGTCGCGGCTGGAATCGGTCGAGCAAATCGAACCGCTTGATATCAGCAGGTATGAGGATTTTCAGAGAATCACGAAGGTGAATCTGATCGGCCGCAATGGGAAAAAACAATGGCTGGAAGCGGAAAATCTTCGCCTGGCGATCGATCCGTCCGGCCGGGTGCTGAAAAGCACAGCCTTTGAGATCGAACGATCCGGCGATATGTTTGTCTTTTCCAACGGGCGCGGATTCGGACATGGCGTGGGGCTCTGTCAGTATGGGGCCCTGGGACTGGCCCGAGCGGGTAACAATTTTGAACAGATACTGGCGTTCTACTACCCGGACGCCAAACAGGTGCGATTGTATTGACGGCGATGGCTTTTGAAGTATTGAATCAGGATCCGGATAGTCGGGCTCGACGGGGTCGGCTGACCACAGCACACGGCGTCGTTGAAACCCCTGTGTTTATGCCGGTGGGAACACGCGGGGCAGTTAAGGGGATTACCCCGGCGCAACTGCGCGAAACCGGTGCCTCGATCGTCCTGGCCAATACGTACCATATGCTGCTGCG
>JAFGGE010000087.1 GCA_016930745.1 Sedimentisphaerales bacterium | reverse complement strand
TCGAAGGCGCGGTGGGATTCGAATAGATATGGGTCGTCTGCGACAGGACGCCGTCGACCACCGACCAGTTCGAAGGGCCAAGAAGGGTCCCTTGGTCCACCACCGTCCAGCCGTTCAGGCCAGTATCGTTAAACATTTCTTTTATCAGAATCTGATTTTCCTGGCTGGATTGAACTTCATGAACCTCTTCTTCGATAATTATGTCATCAAAATAAGTCCCTGGCGCATTGCCCCAACAGTACAATCCGATCGTCCCGGAAGGAATGGCATTGTCATTGCCGGCCAGCCAAAGCTCGCCATCTACGTACACCCGCATTTGCGACTCTGATACGGCAATCAGGATTTGATAGGTTTTCCCCTGAACATAACCCTGCGCCTTTTCCGCCAGCAACGTCGCTACGCCGCCGTTTACTTTAACCAACCGGCTGTACTTGGCCTGGCTGTTCCAACTGAAACGATAATACGTATTCTCGTCGAGAAGCCGGAACATGACCCCGCAATCATTCACGCCCTGGGAGCGCATTTTCAAAGAAATCAAATAATTTTTTTGCTGATCGACAAGGTTGTACTTGAGAAAAGTTCCCCCCTTGCGCAATGTGCCCGGTGCCGTAGGATCCGAATAAATATGAGTTGCCTGAACAAGCTCCCCATTCACGACAGTCCAGTTCGAAGGCCCAAGAAGACCTCCTTGGTCCACGACTGTCCAATTCGACAGATCGGCATCGCTGAAGTCCTCTGCATGAATGGAAGCCGTTAAGGTTTTCTCTTTTCCTCCCTGCTCATAAGGTCGAACCGTCATGTCCAGTCGGATTCGATCAAAACCTCCCCCATCCATATCTCCGTCAATCCCGATTCCAAAACTGTTTCCCGAGCCGGCAAAATCGATCAGTTCAAGTAACGACGAAGAAAATGAGGCGACCGAGCCCAGTAAATCAAACTGGAATGGTTTTTCAAAAATATCCCATACCCATGAACTATCGTCATTGATCGAACCCAGGGAATATACCAGAGCATCGTTTTCCACAATGGGCAAAAGTTTTGTTCCATCGCCCTGAAATTCACTCTGGTTATCGCTATCCATCCATCCTATCCAGCCTATTCCTGGCTCGTCGAGAAGATGTACATGGAGCAAATCCAGTTTGCTTCCAATTTTACTGGCCGCCCCTTCGATCGTCAAAACAGCGTCTGTAATAATGCTGCCTTCAGGAATGCCTACTTTATCGCTTCCGATACCCCATGTATAATAGCGCGAGGATTGAAGAGCGCCTGCCCGAATAGAACAAGCAGACCATGGAAGACATACAGGCAATACCATCAAGAACAAGAATGACGCGAACAGGTTCTTCATTTCTCTACCCTCGTCATATTCACGTTTTCCGAGGCCATTCCCCTTGTCCGCCAATAGAACCCTGAGCGGACCAAAACGCCGGCTCTCACACAGCCACACAGTAAAAGATAGAAAATGTTGCCCTGATCCGCAAAAAGCGTCTGACTTCTTCCCGTATCGAATAATCGTCCCATAATATCTTTACTCGGCTTCCAATATCCTGCCCGTACCTTCTATAGCCCTGTCAGCCCCCTGTTCCAGTTCCCAAGCAGGTCCGATAAGGAGACATCCATGACCGTGATCTGAATCGTTCGAGAATCCCGCCGTTCCCCAAGAATCGCCTGAACGCTTATTTGATATGTTCCGGCCTGCTCAAAGGTGGGCTGCCAGAGGAGCCTGTTTCCCGCAATGGACATGCCCGGCGGCGAAGACAGTAAGGAATATGTCGCTGCCGAATTCACAGGCCCAAGAACATAATCCAGCCGCTGGCCCTCATGGATCTGCAGATCTCCGATCAAATTTTCAAACAGGGGCGGCCCCATTTCCCCCTGGCGTTCCAGCCAGTGCCGGTACCACGCGGACAAAGGCATATCCTGAACCAGAATCGAGAAGCTATCTTCCGTCTCGTATTCGCCATCGGAGGCCGTGACCGCGATATCATAAATGCCGGCCTGATGATATCCGGGACGCCAGTGAAAGATGCCGGTCATCGGATCAAAGGATGCTCCTTCCGGCAGAGGGGCAAAGGAATACGCAAGCGCATCGCCATCCGGATCGACGGCTGTCACTCCAAAAGTCAGGACTCGGTTTTCCTGCACCTGCCGGTCCCCCAGTGCTACAAAGATGGGAGCATGTCCGCCGGCGCCGCCTTCGAGAATTGAAATAGTCACGGTATCCTGGGACCAGGCAAATGCGGCATCGATAACCCGCAATACAATGGAATGTGTACCCGCCGGCAGAACTACTTGCGGATTGGGTCCGGAACCGATCAATTGCCCCTCCAATTCCCATGAATAGGTTCCGATGACTCCGTCCGGATCCAGCGATCCGCTGCCGTCCAATCGGACAATCTCGGTCCCGTCGCCATCCTGATCGACGAGTATTTGATCGGCTCCGGCATCGGCCACCGGCGGTCGATTGCCGGCCGGATAAACCGTAATTTGAACGATGTCGGTGCTTGTCGCTCCATCGGCATCGGTCACAGTCAAAGTCACGGTATGTGCTCCCACGCGAAGCAACACAGGGATTTTCGGATCGACCCCTGAAGGAATCACATCCCCCAAATTATCCGACCATACATACGTTGTTATATCGTTATCGGGATCATGGGAAGCCGAAGCGTCCAGCCAGACCTGTTCCATCCCGTTGCCGTCGGCGTCGACAATCGTCTGGTCCTCTCCCGCGTTTGCGATCGGTGTGCGGTTGCGGTTTTTGACGGTGATGATCACCGTATCGATCCCGCGATGGTTTTCCGGATGGCCGTCATCGGCCACAAACGTAATCAGGTACTCTCCCGCCTGATCAAATCCGGGAGTCCAGGCAAACAACTGCTCTTCAAACAAAGCGCCGGCCGGAAGATTTTCCGCTTGATAGTCCAATGGATCTGCATCCCGATCCGAAGCGGACACCATAAAACTCACGGTCTCATTTTCAAAGATTGTGCGATTCGCGATTTCATCTACCTGCGGCGGGCGGTTTGTGTTCAGTACGCTTATCGTAATTGTTTCCGAATCCCATAGATCCCCGTCGGTGGCGGAAAACGTAATTTCATAAATCCCGGCCTGATCATAATCCGGGATCCAGGTGAATGTGCCGCTTTGGAATTGCGCCCGCCGCGGCAGGGGGGACGCCGAATACGATATTGGATTGTCGTTTGGATCCACGGCATGAATCCCAATCGCCAGCCTCTGTCCCTCGCGGACACTGCGGTCTCCGATCGGGTCCAGAACCGGAGGCATGTTGTTTACCGGTATACCGTCGACGATTATGGTCCGCGCCGCACTCCAGTTGTCCTCATTGCTTTCTTCCACCGAATTTATAACATCGGTCCTGGCGCGAAGCTGATAAGATCCCCGTTGTCCGGGAGCAATAAAAGACATGGAATTTGTGCTGACCTCATTCGGTTCCAGAAAATGAAGGACAAATGAGGCGATCGGATCCTGTAAAGAATCCCAATCCATCGTCCCTTCCTCCGCCAGAAACAGATACGTGTCAAAATAATTCACCGAACGGGGGATGGCCGACTCATTGCCTCGATTTTGCACTTCCACCTCCACACGGACCGTTTCTCCGGGTCGTGCCTGTATCTCCTCCTCCTTGGGCCAGATCACCATCAGATCCGGATATCGATTTTCCGCCGCCACTACAAACGGAATAATGGGTCCCCAGTTATTCTGCTCATCGCGTTCCGCGACTCGATTTTCCACATCCGCTTTTGCGCGAAGATAATAATTTCCCGGTTCATCCGGGACCATAACCTGGACTTCCTGGCGGAAAAGAATTTCTTCCGGAGCAAGATAATCAATCCGGATTTGGCCTACAATCGACAGCAGCGTGTCCCAGAAGGCCTGTTCATGATTGGCCAAATAGACCGTAACATCAAACGGTTCCCCGCCGGCGCCGATCGCATTGGCATCGCCCATGTTCTGCACATCTACAAGAAGCTGGATCATCTGATTTGGGGAATAATAAAGAGGCAGCTCGGTGGCGACAATGTGCAAATCCGGAGCGGCCGGTCGAGCGGCAACGTCCAAAAGGAGAATCGTCCCCCAGTTATTACTCTCGTCCCCTTCGTCAACGGCATGTTTGTCGTCAACTCTGGCTCGCAAATAGTACCTGCCCGGTTCCGAGAGCGCCGGAATTTGTATTTCTTCAAAGCGATTCGCTCCGGCATCAACCCGATCCAATGAAACGGAAGTAACTTCCTGATCCAAATCGTCCCATATCTGATTCGGATCGCCGGACAGGTAAAATCCGATTGAAATGGAAGAGCCGGCGATTTCGGCATTGAGCTGTCCTGTGTTACGCACGGAAACCAAAACGTCAATCGGTTCGCCGATAAAAAAGGATGTCTTCTCGATTTGGGTATGTTCGACAATCAAATCCGGCGGCAAAAGTTCGGGCAAAACCACCAGAGGAATAATGCGGCCCCAATTGTTGTGTTCATACTGCTCATACACCGTACCAAGATCGTCTACAAAGGGACGAAGATAATAGGTTCCCGGATCGGAAGGAGTGACAAAAGATATAGTTCCATTATGCTTCTGTTGTGCGTCCAGCATGGATAATGAAAATCCGCCGATCCGTCGGCTGTCCAGCATCCAATCCGTTTCTTCGTCATCGGCCAGAAACAGGCCCGTCCGGAAGTAACCCGGGCCCCCCGCCAGCGCCGTCACGTTTCCTGCATTTTCAATCCCTATCGACACGTTGATCCTGTGCCCGGCATATCCTTCCAGAATGGCCGGTGTTGCGGCGACCACCAACTCCGGCAAACCGGTCATGAGCCCTTCTGTCTTGACTACGAACGCATCCCTTGCGCCTCCGTGAAAAGAGCCGAATGCATTCGGCAGATCAGCCGAGGAGGTACTCCCGGTCACCAGAAGGTGATTGGATAGATCCACCGCAATATCAAATCCAAGATCGTCGCCGCTTCCTCCAATATAAGAGGAAACCAGCAGGGTTCCTCTTGCGGTCAATCCGGCTACAAAAGCTTCCTGGCCACCGTTATATCCGTTATCCGCCGTCTCCAAATCATCCGAGTTCGTTGTTCCTGCCACCACCAGATTTCCGAATGGATCCACCGCCAAGCCGTACATCTTGTCGTCGAAAGACCCGCCCACATATCTGGCCCAAAGCAGGGAGCCGCTATGATCCGTGGAGGCAACGAAAACATCACTTCCGCCATGAAGATCATTAATCGCCCCATGGAAACCATCGGACTCGGTATATCCGGCCACGACAACCTCATCCAGCGCAGTGATCGCAATGCCATAACCGCGATCTGTGCTGCCGCCCCCCAGATAAGTGGACCATCGTAAATTGGATGCCGCATCCAGGCTAACAAGGAATGCGTCATCCCCGCCAAAACGGGTGTTGTTGGCGCCGGCCAGATCGCTAAGGTAGGTTGTCCCTGTGACATAAATGTTATTCTGACTATCGACAGCGACCGCCTCACAGGTATCCGAGTATTGCCCTCCTACATACAACATCCAAAGCATTGAACCTGAGGGAGCCAGGACAGCCACGAAGCCGTCAAACGCTCCGCCGAAATAGGCATTCGCGGCGCCCTGCATATCATTGGATTCAGAATAGCCGGTTATAACAATTCGTCCGGCATTGTCAAACGTCAGGCCAAATCCCTGATCCGTATCGCTGCCTCCGAGAAAGGCTGACCAGTGCAATTGCCCTTCTGTGTTCAGAACCGTTACAAAGGCATCGCTGAATCCGCCTTTGTACAGGTTGATCGCTCCGGCCAGGTCTCCCGAAGAGGTAATCCCGGCTACCGCAATCAAACCATCCCGTACGGCAATATCGAATCCATAATCGTTCCCCGATCCGCCCAGATAACGCATCCATCGAAGTTCACCCCCGGGGCTCAAAGATGCTACAAACGCATCTCTTCCCCCATGATTCTGGTTGACGGCGCCTTCGAAATTGCTCGTGTTTCTTGTCTCTCCGGTCAGATAAACATTACCGGCTTCATCCGTCGCAATGGCGGTGGCATAGTCATAGTCGCTGCCTCCCAGAAAATCGGCCCAGATCAGCTCCGGATCGATGACCAAGACTAATTTCGGATCATACTCCTCGGTAATCTCAAATCCGAATGTCCGGTCATCAAGTAGCTTATATCGCCCCATCACCTCCGTGGGGGTGCCATCCACAACCTGATAAATATAAGGCTTGCGATCGATTAACTCGCCCGATCCGGTACATATATGCATATCGCCGGCATCGTCCAGATACAGCCTTTCGATCCCATCAAATTGCACTTGTATGTCTCGATAATTCGCACCAGGGTAAATTTGAAATTCATATTTTAGAAACGACTTGCCCGGTTCCACCAACAAGTCCACTCCCGTATACATATTCCGATAAGCCACGGTGTAAATAGGATACGCCTCCTGCTGAAACGGGCGTCCGAGGCATGAATCGTATCGATGGAAGAAAGAATCCATCTTTTCGCATCGGACAGGATTCGCATCCGGAAATGAAACATAAAAAAGACTGTTTTTCCCCTTTGGCAGAATCGCTGGCAGGTCAGTCTTTCTGCCTTGAATTCCGGAAATTGTCTGGTTTTTGAACAGCGCAGACAAATCAACAATAAAACCGGAATCGAGCCAGGTAATTTCCACATCGTTCCTGGTGTCTACAAAGGAGGCGTCTGTCCCTGGTTTTCTGCAAAAAGAGGTTTGTTGCAATCCTGTATTAACAAGAGCGTCTGCCGCAGTCGGAGAAGTCGGAGAATCGCCCTTTTCAATACTGCAAACAGGGATTTTTATGAAGTCCGCAAAGCCCAGGGATTTCCCCGCCGTCATCAGGAAAAGGACTGTAATTAGGACGCGTTTCATGGTGCCTGCTCACTCCGAAAGAGTGGTTAATTTCTTGTCCTGAACCCAAGTTTCATCCTGCAATCTCGTATGTTTACACTATCCCACAGGCCATGTTGCAAGAGGCATACCAAAGGGAAGGACAAGGATTAGAGCAAGTAAACCGCTACAGGTTTCACCCGTAGCAGTGCGGTGGAAGAGAAAAAATATAAATGTGGATTGTCTCGTGCTTGAAAAACGCCGGTTTCCAAGTCAATCCGTGAGGATTTGCTATATCGTGGGATCTGGGATTTTAGGTTTAGCTGTTTACGCCTGAGCCATGATCCAATAAACCACTCCGATCAAAGCCGCTACAATGATCCAAGAGGCCAGAAATCCCACAATACCCACCAGAGACGGTCTGGGTATTTCAAAATCCGGATGGTTAAACAGTACCCGGCGGGGAGCCGACGTCGCCCCTGCCGGAAGCGTAAAAGCCCGGGTTTCCGGCTCATCCGGAGCAATCGGTGTGCGAAGACACTCATACAGGATGTCCAGCCGCAGAGCCGGCACTGGCGCAGTGAACAGGCTCACAACTACCAATAAAACAAATCCTGCCGACAGATAAAACACCATCTGCCAGGAAAGCAGGAGCTTGCCTTCATACAGCATGAAGGCTGGCAGGATGTCCGAAAAACGAGCATTAAAATCCCAAAACACATTGTTTCCAAAGGCGATTCGGCTGGTAAACAGAAGCAAAGCAAAGCTGCCCAGGGTACCCGCCCATGCTCCCGCTACAGTAGCCCGCCGCCAGAACAGACCCACCCAGAAGGCAATTCCCATCACGGCTGCTACCGTCCAGAAAATTTCCAAGCCGCGGACCACGCTTTCCAGGGCCATCGCAAACAGGATTCCACTGACCACCACCAGCAAGGAACTCAGACGCCCAACCAAAACATAGTGTTTTTCATCATACGATCGGCCTGCAATTTTCTTGTACAGATTTTCCGTAAAAAGACCGGCCGACGCCACCATGAAAGCATCGCAGGAACTCATCACCGAAGCCAGCATACATGCGATAAACAATCCCATCAATCCCGGAGCGATTACGGGAAGCAAATCCCGGGCCATCATCCCGTATACCTTATCCACAGGATCCGGCCTGGTCGTATACAAAACCACAGCACATAGACCTGTCAGCATCCAGGCGATTGTACAAATCCTTTTGCCGAACATCCCGAAAGTCACTCCGACGCGCCCTTCCATCTCCGATTTGCCCGCCCCACAGACCGCCATGGTATGCGGTTGTGTCGCCCAGCCGATCAGGGCGTTCAATGAAATAACGGCAATATAGAACGCCGTAATCTCTTTAGGAGCAACGATTTTGAGCATCCCCGGATCCTGGATCGACTCCCGCAACCCGCTCATCCCCCCGACCTTATCAAGGGCGAAAGGCAGCAGAAGAAAGGAAAAGAAAATCGTCAGGATTCCCTGAATAAAATCCGTCACGATCGCCGCATTCATCCCCCCTGCAATTCCATATATGACGAACATCACCGTCATACCGAGCATGGCGATCGTTTCGCTGATTTTCCCCCCGGAAAGCGCTTCGACCATCGCCCCGGTGCCCTTGAGCATCATCCCAATCATCAGGGTAAACTGAATCATCGCGATCAGCGCATACAAGACGCTTACGCTCGGCCCGTAGCGGTATTCAAAATAATCCCCCGTCGTTACAGCCCGCATCCGGCGAAACACCGGCGCCACGATCCAGTAAAAAGGCGTCACAAACAGCCATTGCCACTGATACCAGATCCCTGAAGCGCCGCTTTGATAAGTCTTGGCCGCCACGCTGACCGCCTGGTCGGAGTGCGTGCCGGAACCGAACATGAAAAACATCATCATCCATTTGCCGAATTTGCGATCGCCGATGAAATAGCTGGCGGCGCTTTTAACACGTCGGGCCGCCCAGGTTCCAATAACGGTTATTCCAATCAGATATCCAAGAATGATAATCCAGTCGATCGTCTCAAATCCCAGCATTGTCTCTCCTTCCATGCAGTAGCTGTTCCGTTATATCAGAACAAAACGCCGGCTATCCTCATCATACTCCATTGGGCGTCCCTTTTTGACGAATTCCGGTTTCATTCCGATCAGTTGCAAAGGATTGAAAAAACCAACCTGTATTAGTTCCCCGAGAGACAGTAAATCCAGACCGGCCAGACAGTTCATACAATCCAGGATCGTTGCCGACGACCCGACAAGGTACCCGGTATTCGGATTATATAATTTTCCGCCCTCTTCCAGAACCGCCTCATTGCCCAGTGTCCGGTACTGTCCCGGTGCCATCCCCGCAAGAGGAGAAGCGTCACTGGTCACAACACACCGCTCCACTCCCTTGGTCCGTAAGATCGTCTTGATCAATGACGGCGGCAGATGATGACCGTCAGGGATCAACATAGCCCATAAGCCGTCCTCACCCAAACCCGCCAGAATCGGATTGTCATGCCGATGCAGCATAGCCGGAACGCCATTACCCAGATGCGTCAAAGCCCTTGCACCTATCCAGCAAAGCCGCTCCAGAGTCTCAGCGCCGGCCAGATGGTGTCCCAGTGAAACCGTAATGCCCTTCTGTGCGGCATAGGCCGCCAGTTCCTCTGCGCCCGGCTGATCCGCGGCTATGGTTATCATTCGCACAGTTCCATAGGCCCAATTCAGTAACTGTTCCAGATACACTGTATCAGCAGGAACGATCCAGCGTCGGTTGTGGGCGCCGCGAGCCCCATCCTCCGGACAAAGAAAAGGCCCTTCCAGATGAATCCCCAAAAGCTGCCCCGCATAACGGCCGGATTCGATCAATTCGGCCATGACGGCAAGATTTCGCTGATAAATCTCCTTTGAAGAAGTAATCACCGTCGCTAAAAAAGCGGTTGTGCCCGCTTGTCCAAGCTCCTTACACGCCCTGGCCAATGATTCAACCGTCAATTCCGGACTGGAAAAATCAACCCCGCGATATCCATTAACCTGCAGATCGACCCAGCCGGGAATTTTCATGATCGCCTCAATCGCATGAAGTTAACAGGGATGCCGACTCTAAATCCAGATATATCCCACAGTTCGGATGCCGTTGCAGGATCGAGGAAGGGCAAAGACTTGTCACCGGGCCTTCCAAAGCGCCTTTTACGGCCTGGGCCTTACGTTGATCGGGAACCGATACAATGATAATTTGACTCTTGAGAATCTGACGAATACTCATAGATATGGCTTTACGTGGCACATCCTTCAGGGCGGGAAACCACCCTTCCCCAAACTGCTGCCTTCGGCATTTCTCATCCAGTTCGACAATAAGATAGGGTTCTTCCGTTTCGAAATCGGCAGGTGGATCATTAAACGCCAGATGTCCATTTTCCCCGATCCCTACCAGCGCTACATCAATCGGATGGGCCCGGATCAATTCGTTCAAACGACGGCATTCCGCTGCCGGATCTGCGGTATCTCCATTGATAAAATAATATGCCTTGAGAGAACCGACACGATCCACAAATCGTTCTTTGAGATACTTGCGAAAACTGGCCGGATGTTCCATCCCCAATCCGATATACTCATCCAGATGGAACATCACAACAGCGGAAAAATCGATTTCTCTATAAACGGTCAGATGCTCGAGCGTGGCAAACTGGCTGGCTCCGGTGGCAAGGATAATATTGGCCTGCCCACTGGTTTGAATGGCAGCGACAATCTCTCTGGCCGCCGCTTCCGCTGCCGCCTGTCCCAGTTCCTCCTTCGTCGCAAAGACAAATCGTTCCATCCGGGCTCCCATCCTTAAATGAGTTCGTTCATTCAAGGATAGTATTTTGCCCTATTGAAATTGATTTGTCAAAACCTATTGTCCCGGATGAGGCGTAGCGCTGGTCCAGTTGGCCGGGTCGTTGCCGTACAGCAGGGCCGGATCAGTCGCGGCGGGATACCTGTGCTGGAGGCTCGCGCCGGTA
>JAFGGE010000086.1 GCA_016930745.1 Sedimentisphaerales bacterium | reverse complement strand
CGTCGTCAAATCCGGATGCGTCATCGTATGCGATCCAATCCGAATGAACGGATTTCCGCTCAATTCCGTTAACTGTTCGACGGTCATCGTCTCCTCATTACGTTCCGGATGTCCG
Organism: Sedimentisphaerales bacterium; assembly: GCA_016930745.1. GTDB lineage: Bacteria > Planctomycetota > Phycisphaerae > Sedimentisphaerales > Anaerohalosphaeraceae > JAFGGE01. The sequence continues at coordinate 14,009 of JAFGGE010000086.1, read as the reverse complement.
GCCGGCATATTCCAGTCCGGCATCCGCCCCAGATTGCCCGCCACCGCAAAGACCAGGGCCGGAATCCGATACTCCTCCAGGACCGGCACCGCATGGTCGCGAAGATTGGCAAAGGCATCGTCAAAGGTGACCAACACGCCGGGAACCGCTCCAGGTTTGAGCGGCATGGCCGCGGCATACCCATTGCCCGAAACAGAAAGTCCCCTGATCCCCCGCATCTGTCGCTGGAACCGCTGCCCTTGAGCCGGCAGAATCCCATGGTAACAGAGCACGATCAACCGCTTTTTTCCAAGCCGCCCCCCCAGCGAGAAACCATACCAGACAACGGCTATGATCAGATACAGTATTCGAACCAGAATCCCGTGTCTTCCGTAAGCGCTCATTGGGGATCGCCACCGACAAAATTGGCCAGACTTTGCAAGCAAGCCGAAATGTAATCCATGTCCTTGCGATGCAACTGATAATGGATCGGAATGGCCAGTACGTGTTCTTTAAGATATCGAGCATCGGGAAATTCGGCCCAGTCAAATCCACGATGAAATCCGGCCCACCATTCCATGGCCGCGATTCCCATTGCATTCAATCGTGAACAAACTTCTCGGCGGCTTTCTACCTTCACGGGCATATATAAAGGGCATACACCATCCGGCAAGTCCGCATAGAGAGGGTTAAACAGCGGCACTGGGGCGACGGTTTTACTCAAGAAGGAAAAATTCTCCCTGTGCCGTCGCACGATTTCAACCGGATCGATATGCCGCAGGATAAACCGGGTGATCCGGGATGGGCCCATATTCTCTATCCTGTGGTTATAATAATATGTTTTCGGCATTTCCGGCAAGCCTGACGGCGTTATCGGCGCAGCATCGCCATCGTCCCTGCTTTGAATCAGCCGCATTGGTAAAAAGGGAAATAAACCGATTCTGTCGCTGAACCGAAGAACCGCTCGTTTGAGCAAGGACAACATTTTTTTACCTATCGCGCTGCTTGGCGGCTTCTCCGTGAACAGATCCTCATGCAACTGTTCCTTTATCGCCAAAGCCCCGCCGTCGGGCACAGGAAGCGTCTTTGGCAAGCTATAGATAACAGCATCGCCGAAATGTCCCATCGGACAATCTTTCGGATCGCTGAACAGCGACAGGGCGCAATCCTCGATCAGATAAATGTGCTTCTCCCGGCAAAATTCTTTCAGCAAGGCCAAATCCTGCGGCCAGCCGAAATAATGGGTGACATAAATCGCTTTTGTCCGCGGCGTCACCCTTCGTATCAGGTCCGACAGATCGATCACGGCGTTTTGATCAATGCGGTAAAAGGCGACAGTACAGCCATAATGAACAAAGGGATCAATCTCCGTTCCGCAGTTATACGCCGGCGCAAGAACCTCATCCCCGGCGGCCAGATTCCAGCGTTTGCACAAGAATCCCAGTCCGCAACGCCCTTTATGAGTATAATAGACGTTTTGAGACGATCCCTTCCACCAGTCTCCTGCTACTGTGCGTTTTTTCAATAGACCCAAGAGCGTCGCGCCGGGAAGCCCGCCATATCGAATCCGCTGTTTCATAAACGAGTGCGTATCCATAGTTTCCATAAAGGGCGGCGTTTGAGGGGCAACTTCGGCGCCAGACGATTGAACCAGATCCTGTAATACATCAGATGCAGGCAATCGGCAAACATACAGAAAAGGCGGCCTCGCAAAAGGCCGAAAAAGGAACGTTTGCCGATCACAAACGAAAGAACCGGGAATTCCCTGCCCCCCAGCTTGAGTTTGTGGTCGTAATGGCCGCGTCCGGCTTCAATTTCTTCGATTCCCTCTTCCATGGCCTTTTCCACGGTCATCATATGCGTAAGCTGGCCCAATCCGTATTTATCCCATTCTGCCCCGCAGAGCCGGGCCGGCAAAAAGGAATGATACCGCTTGCCAAAACGATACACATAACGATACACAATGGGCTTTCCGTCCGCTGTAAGACAAAACAGCCGGAGTCGATCGTGTTCGGAATGAACCCTGTCCAAATCCCGATGAAACTCTTTTGCCCCCGGCCAGTCGCCAAAATGGCCCAGCTTGCGGATACTCGTCCATTGCGATTCGTGCATGAAGACAAAATCATCAAATCCGGACGCGGTATTATCTACTCCATATTCGATATGATGTTCCGAACATAACATCTTCTGATTACGGCGGTAGTGCTTCCTGGTATTTTTACTTAGCGAGCTGACATAGTCGTCATAGGTGGCCGGCAAGGGAAACACCGAATAGTTACCCAGCGCGGCATTTCGAATCAACTGAAAATCCCCGGAATCTGTTTCCAGGCTTTTTTGGACGGCCTCTGCGACATAATAATTGCTCGACAATGGACCCCAACATACCAAGTCGCAATGTTCGTGATTCAATAATGCCGCATTGACATGGTTGAAAATGGATTCGGCGAATTTCTTGTGTATGGGGGGGTTGACAATCACCATGGTAAAATCGCTGCCGAGAATTTTTGCCGTTCGTAACCGAAACGGCCAAAAACCGACAGGATCGATCGCAAATGGGACTATACCGACCAGATGGCCTTGTTCGCGGAAAATAAATATCCGCAGTTCTCTGCCCTTGCCATAATGGTTCCACCAGATCCGGCACCAGTCATAACTAAGGTAAATATTCCCGTGAACGGCCCCCAGGAACGCATCCCATTCATCCTGCGAAATAGACAGCTCCTGGAAAGAAGTAAAAATAGAACAGACAAGATCATCCTGCCCATTGCATACGGTGATTTTTTCGTTATTGCTCATAATTATTATAGATGTCTCTTTGTCCATGCCTGCCATAAAGGACGACCCCGCAAAGGCAATCGGGGACGTATCCGGCAGTACCAAATTCGGTAATACAGTAAATGAAACAAATCGCAAAGCCGATCGAAAAGCATGACGCGCAGCCAGGCAATGAACCGGTTGCCGGCGATCAGCACCGACCGCAGGGGATATTCCCTGCCTCCCAGCGCCATCTTGTAATCATAATGGCCGGCGCCGGCCTCGATCTGCCGGACGCCCTGGGGCAGGGCCCATTCCAGAATTTGCATAAAACCAAGGCGGCCCAGGCCGTACCGTCGATATTTTTCGTCGGTGCTCAGGGCAAACAGCCGCCAGTGCACCATATTCTTGAGGATAAAACACCACTCGCGGCAGACGATCTGGTCGTCGACCCATAAATCAATGATGCACACTCTCCCCTGTTCGGCGTGCGCTTTCACCTGGGCCAGATTGAACTGCTGCCCTTTGGGCCAATCCTCGAAATGACCCAGCCTGTTTCGCGCATTCCATTGGAGCTGGTGCATTTTCATAAAGCTTTGAAAAGCATCGATCACCCGTTTCGGATCCGTGATGATTTCGCTTCGAACGGAAAAGGACTTTTTAAGATTTCTGTCCCCCCTTCGGATGCATTGCCGCTGGTCGGCGGGCAAGCCGCTTAAATAGGCCTCCGCCGAGTCCGGCAGCTCAAAAAGGGTATACGGGGAGCGCACTTTATTCCGGACAATCCGAAAGTCTTTCGTTTCTTTGCAGGATTGAATGATTCCATAGGCGGCGGAAACCTCGGAAATCGGGCCAAGCCACACCGCATCGCACCCCTGTTCGGTCAGGAAAAAATGCAATACATGGGAACATATCTTCTCTGCCTCCGTATTGATTACCGGAGGATTGAGGATACTCATGGTGAAATCCGAACCGACCAGCTTGGCAATCGTAATCCGGATCGGCCCCAGCCAAAGACGCTCGCTAAACATCGGAACAACACCCGCCAGGCCGGACGGTTTTTCAAAGACAAGGATTGCCAGATTTCGTCCGGCGCCATAAAAGTCCCACCATACCCGGCACCAGTCGTAGGTCATATAAATGCCGGATCCTGTCTCCTCCACCAGTCGATCCCATGCCTGACGCCATGGCGAGGCGTCCTCAAAGGAGCCGTACATCCGACAAACCATGTCCCCAAGCCTTGTTTCCAATAGAGGGCGGGGAATATCGACTGCCGGTTTCATTATGCCTTACAACCCCATACCAGATTCGTCAGCAGCGCCGAGGATTGCTGATATTTATGCACACGGTCCTTTCGCCCCCCCAAGGAGAGCAGCCGCCAGACAATAGTTCGTAGTCCCATGCAAAGCACAAAAAAGAGTTTGGCCAACATAAAAGAAAGAACTCCACGATTCTTCCGAAAGAAAATCAGGAGGCTTTTATGCAATTGCACAAACATGCGAATACTTAGCTGATCCGTACTCTTGCCGCCCCCATCCAGATGAATGATTCGAGCCTCCGGCGTAAACAGGCATTTCCAGCCGGCTTTCTTGAAACGCCAGCACCAGTCGGTTTCTTCGGCATAAATGAAATAGGTTTCGTCCATCCGACCGACCTGCTGAATCGCCTCCGAACGTACCAGCATAAACATCCCTGAGACGACATCCACCTCCCTTTCCGTGGTTCGATCCCACCAACCCAGCATTTCTCCGGCCCAAAGGCGGGATTTCGGAAACATTCGGGATAGCCCGATTGTGCGCAGGAACAACCCTCCCAATGAGGGGAAAGAAAAGCAAGTCGGTTGAAGTTTGGATTCATTTTCCCATACCTGGCAGCCCACCACCGCCGCTTCCGGATGCCGTTCAGCAAAGGCGATCGCTTTCTGAATAGCTCCGTCAAGCACCACAGTGTCGGGATTTAAGAGCAGAACATAGCGTCCCTGGGCCACAGCCATCCCCTGGTTGTTGGCGGCGGCAAAACCGCGGTTTTCGGTGTTTTCGATCAGGATGACCTGTGGAAATTGCTGTTGGATCCTCTCCGCCGAGCCGTCGGAGGAGGCATTATCGACCACAATGACTTCAAAGGACACGTCCCTGGTTTGTTCATACACCGACGCAAGGCAACCGCAGGTAATCTGGGCCGTATTCCAATTGACGATGATTACAGAGACATCAAGAGACATGATTTGCGACCTTGTCGAATTCCGAAGGTTGGCGTGGTTTTGATGATTCGTTCGTGGAAACAGTATAGAGAATCATGTCTCGCGGTCGATACAGTGTCTTCACAAAAAACCGCTTGACCGTGCTCAGGATGGAATGGATTTTTTCCCCAATGGATAGTTTCGACCGCCATAAACCAAACAGGCCGAATCCAATGTACTTTGGCACGGGCGCCCCCATCATCCTCAGCGTTTGAACCCTCGCCCAAAGCCCTCCCTGGTATTGGGCCTGGCCCGGCCGGCACAAGGGCAGGATGTCGGGAGAAACCGACTCGGCTTCCAGAAAACCCTTTTCGAGGGCCTGTTCAAGGATGGCTTTGCCCCGCGGCGTGCGTGCGATCATCACCGAGCGGCCGGGCTGGTGGTCCCGGACCGAACGGTGCCATGCATCGGCGACGGCAATATCCGCATATTCACCGATATGATCCGGGCAGATATAGCACCGCCATTGTCGGTATTTTTGCAGGATATCGCCCCAGGATTGCTCATATGTCAATTCTCGTCGTTGAAGTGCGTTCTCATGATCGCGATAGGCAACTGTGGCCATTCCCGGCCAGCCGCGCCCCCGATACCGCAAGGACTCCACCGATGCCGGGTCCTCGACTCCCATCTGCCGCAGCATCTCCAGGGTCCCGGCCGTCGAAGGGGTTCCCGCACAGAAAAAGGCGATCGTCAGGCCAATCTTTTCGGCCAATTGGGGTCGTAGCTCGATTGCCTTGTGAATGGCGGCCACGTCGCAAGGTTTTCCGATGAAGACACAGGGGCCAGAGGAAGATTCCACCTGGGACAATCCATCACACGGACTGGCCGGGGCATATCGCGATCCGGCGCCGGCCAGAAGCTCTCCTCTGTCGACGCTAAAGACGGTCTTATTCAAATATGGCACATCATCCCGGGCACGAATATGCAAAGTGCCATGCATCCCCAGCCGTTCCATCCCGAACAGAGCCAGCGCTGTTGCCGCCCCGCCGCTGGAGCCTTCAAAACGGATTTGGGAATCGGCCGCATACCCTTCCCAGACCCCAAGGACCGGCCCCCATACCTCATAAAACTGGTCGTTTCCTATCTGATCACAGGGCTTCGGAAGGCGTGTAAGACGGATACCCGGACAGACCGCCATGGCCTCGTCCATGCTATTCCCTGTTGTTCCTCCAATCCGCCGGGGGCGACGCCCATACTCCAGCGTATCGATCATTTCTATCTGATCCGGACACAGCGCCGCACAGGCGCCGCAGCCGCAGCATAATTGCCATGCCGCCACGTCTTCAATGGTATGTATCTTGGGGTACAAGCAAGTCCTCGTGAACTAAGGGAAACGATTCCAGGAAATTCGTAGAGACAGGCTGAATAAATCCTTCCAGTTTGTCTTTAAGCTCTTCAATCGAATAGGTCCACCACTGGGTTGCCTCCACCTGCCGTTGCATGGATTCCGAAAATCGGTACTTGATAACACGCGCCGGATTGCCGGCCACAATGGCGTACGACGGCACATCTTTGGTCACGATCGCCCCGGCGCCGATGACGGCCCCGTTGCCGATCTGGCGGACATTGGGAAGAATCAGAGAATTCCGGCCGAACCAGACGTCATGGCCGATACAGAGATTACTACGGCGAATGGTCTCCTTTTCCACAACTTTCAAATATGGATTGTAAAAAAAAGGATGCAGCGACAATCGTTCCAGGGGATGGTTGGCGTTAAAAATAACCACCCCCTTGGCGAAGGAACAATACCGCCCAATAACCGTTCCCTCCGGTACATCCTCGATGCGAAAACAGCCATAACTATATAAACCTACATCCACCTTATGAAATTTCTTGAAAATGCGGCGAAGCGTCAGAGAGTACATCTCTCCACCTTCCAGTCGAATCGCTTTTTTCCGGATGCTCCGCCGTACGCATTCGCGACTCGTCATTCCATACAAGGAAACAAGGATCGCGCTAAAAAGGCTCCTTCTGCCTTCGCCTCGGTGTTTCATACGCAAGGGAAACATTCTTTTTTTACTCCCAAACCCTGTACAGACTGGAGGGACATGCGCCCGAGCAAAGAATCGATCTGTTCCACAAGCTCAGGAATAGATTGATCCAGCAGAGTATGCATGGCCTGCCGATTTTGATACAATTGTCCAATCCGTTCCAATAACTGCGACTCTTCCAGCCGACGCATGTCTACAACGCAGTCCTGGGACCCTGCCGTCTGGAATACGCCGGCGAACTTCTTGCTGTAGGCCATTCCTACCACCGGGACAAACTGGGACAGGGCGGCTATGGTCGCATGCATGCGGGCGCCCAGAAAGAAATCACACAGCCCGATCAGATATTTGATCTGATTCTGATCGTACCCGCCTTCCAGAACCAGGACCTTCCCGCGCACCTCCTCGGGCAGATCCCGCCACACCCTGATGCAGGCGTCATGGTCGTTTTCCACAGGCATTTCTTTTGGAACGACATGCGGAACCAGCAGGACAATATGATCCTCTTGTCTTGCGAAAAACTGAATAATATTCCTGACAAGAGACCGGTAGTCGCACGCCAGGCCAAACATATTATTCTGCGTGTATCCGCCATTATAGAGCAGGCCGCTGATGTTCAAACCGATCAGGGTATGCCCTTTTTCTTTCAGATCTTCGACGGTTCGGGTTTGCTCGGTATCGGGTCGAATCGGATCCAGCATAAACGCCACATCCGGACAGAGCTGCGGCGCAGCCCGCATACGGCGTCGGCCCATCAGTTCGGCGATGTTATCCATGCTTTCCCGGTCCCGCGAATAAATCGCCTCCGCCCGCGCCAAAATAAACCGTGCGATCATCCGCGCCAGCCGGCTCCGGAAGGGTCCGTATGTCTGGGGCAGCAACACCAGTCGGGCCCCGACCGCCAGAACCAGCAGCTTTCGCAAACTGCCAAGAACCATCCGGCGCATTCCATAAATATCGCTGAAACTGTCTCCGCCTGTTATGTCCATCACGGCCTGGGCCGAGACAATGGCGTGCAGGTAGGGATTTCGCCGCATCCAGCGCTCTTTCCAGCCGGCCGGGAGAACCCGAGCAAACAGGGCCGATCCGAGCAACCGTAAAAGGTGGTTTTGCCGCCAGACGGTCTTATTGCAGCGGACTCCCACCCGTTCCAGTTCCACCGTTCGTCCGTCAGCCAGGGGAATCCGCTCCGGGACAGGATCCCGCACACCATCCAAAAGACGAATCCCAGCATGCGGATACGCCCGCAAGATACATTTTACGGTGGAAGCCAACAGCGCGCTGACGCCCAGGTTGCCCGTATGCATACTGGCCCCCAGGACAATAAAAACCGGATTGGATTTATCAGAAACCATTATGTTGCAACGGGCATATTCCGCGTCTTCGAATCCGCCAGTTTCTGCTTCACGGCCCCCCGCAGACTCCAGGCCCCTATCAGCCAGGCCAGGCCGCACAGGACCATCGCGCCGACCACCTCCAGCCATGGCGGTCCGGCCCAATAGCGCCAGGCGGCGGCCGGTCCAGCCAGGACCAACGCCAGCACAAAGCCCCGATTGGCCGTCTGTACATACTGTCGGACCGGAAGCAACAGAAGCCTCTTAAGACTGAATAACTGCAGGATGCCCGCCAAAACCATACAAAGTACCCTCACAGCCGCCGCCCCGTCGACGCCGGCCCAGCGCACCGCGGGGTAGATGCTCATTCCAATCAATACCACCCGAAATAAGGTAAAAGAACGATGTAGTTCCGGCCGTCCCACCGCCATATAGGCAGTCGCGATAAAGATACTCGCCATATATAACAAAACATAGAAATTCAGAAGAACAAACGCCGTGGACACCTGTCCGTAGGATTCCCCATAGACAAGCGTAAGAACAGGCTGGGCGAAAATCCCCAGACAAACCGCCATCGGCAGGCCGAAAAGATAGACCACATTACTCATCCGCAGCAGGTTTTCCCGCAGACGTTCCGTCTGGTCCTGCATCTCGGAAAAGACCGGCAGGATCATCGGCCCGGCAATCCGGGTAAACAGCATCTGCGGCATCGTCGCCAGCGCCAGGGCCATGGAATAGAATCCCAGCATCTCCTTACTGGTCAGCCGGCCCAGGACAAAGATGTCCGCCTGTACAAAAAGGTACGTCAGGATCGGCAGGCCCACCATGCCCCGCGAATACCGAAACAGATCCCCGGCCGACTTGCGTTCGAAACAAAAATCGGGCCGGTACGGAAAGATCAAAAAAGAGGCGATACAACGCAAAAAGGCCTCAGCGACGAAACCGACGACCAAAGACCATACATTCGGATAGTACATCGCCAGAACAAGACTGATTATCGTTCCGACCAGCCCCGCTCCCTGGGTCGCCAGCACGACTTTGCCGAACCGAAGCTTTTTTTCCAGGATAAACAGGCCCGGACTGGTCATCCCATTAAAAACCAGCACAAGAAAGGCGACCTGCAGCAGCGGCGTAAGCGCAGGCTCTTTATAAAATTGGGCCAGCCAGGGCGCTGCCAGCCAGCCCAGCCCGTACAGAAACAGCCCCCGCACGGCGCTGAACCACCAGGCGGCGTTCTGAAAGGTATGGTTTTCGCTGTTTTTATTCTGTACGACTGCCTGTCGGATCCCCACCTCCGTCAGGGCCTCGAACAACTGGCTGGCCGCCAGAACCAGGGCCATCAGACCGAAATGCCCTGGCGCCAGCAACCGCGCCAGGATCATATTTCGGACAAATCGCGCCCCTCGTTCTATAAAAGAACTTGCCCCTAATAGAGCCCCGCCCCGAAAACAACGGGAAAATAAACTCCCGTTACTACAAATAATACTCAATGAGTTGAGATTCACTTAGTTGAACAAAAAAGCAATTGGTTCATCAATACGATTTGATCCATTATCAAAAAGTATATCCCTATCAGAATCCTTCTATCCAAGACTATCTCATCGCACGGTTTCTCTGAGTAGGTTCTTTTGGGCAGGTCTTGGAACACTTGGAACAATCTTTTTAACCATAATCCTGGATGTCGGTGTCAGACTGCCGATCATCGCCAGAACCAGATACCATATCATATAGATCTGCCCGAAATAGGAAACCCCGATAAAATTCATACAGTGCACAAAAAGAGACACCCCCAGGGCCCAGGAAAGAGCCAGATAATATGGGTTTGCGGCTGTTTTACGCCAAAGACGACCCACGCCGCCAAAGGCCAGCATAATCACTAACAGGAAAAATCCCAAGGTCAGCGCCCCGCCGAGAACGCCTTCGAGAATATATTGATTTGTAATATCAAAAAGCCCTTGGCCCCAGTGAAGGGTTGATTTGGTTCCGAGAAGCCACCATTCCCCAAAATGCGCGATTGCGCGATCGATCAGATAATAACGGTGCCAACCTGTCGAACCGCCCACCGCACTGACGCGGGAGATCAGGTGCCATACTGAGGCCTTCATGACCATATGCAGGGAAATCAATGTCACGACGATTCCCCATCGCACGATCCGCATATGCCTGCGAAGAAAAAACATAGCCCCCCCCACTAACACACAAATCGCAGCAAATACCGGCGTACTGGAAGCACAGCAAATAATAATGATGGAACAAGTTACTAGACCGGTAATCGCCCAGATCTTACCGTTGCCGGATTTCCACCAGCGAGCGGCGAACAGAGGGATCAGGCTGGCCCAGAAGCATCCCGCCAGGATCGCATGAGAAAAAGCCCCCTGGCACCGCAGACGACCTTCCCGGACAATCGTGATCGCCGGTACCCCGCCAAAGACGGAAAAGGCGTTGCGGCCCGTGCGATTCTCGACAAGAAACGCCAATGCCACCGGGATACTGACCAGGATGCAGCCCAGGATCGTTCGGTCCAGATCCTCAAAATCACGGATCAGACACCGGAACACAAAGTACATCCCGAAGGCATCGAATCCGAATCCCAGCCGATTCACAAAGGCGGAAGCCGTCCCCTGCTGCATGGTATGGATGAAGATGGAACTAATCACCCAAAGAGTTACAGCCGTATCGATCGGCTTCCAAACAAAGCTCCGCCATTCGCTTCGAAGAAGAAGCCTGGCCACGGCAAAGAGGACCATGATCCGCAGGAGGTTGAAATCCATGCCGAATACGACGATCTTTTGCACCGAAGAGACAAAACACACCAGGATAAACATCGGCAGAACCGCCCAGCGGCGAGAAAGAACCAGAATGGCAATCCCCAAAACCAAGACCGCTGTCAAAGCCAGAGGATGAATATTGGTCACATCCTTCCATTGGACGCCTCCAAAACCTTCCGGCATCCCTGTAATTGGATCTCTCTGGGCCAATATCCACATAGATTTAGTTCGAAATTCCTTTGCTTCCTACAACAATCAATGTCTCGGGGAGAAATGTGACTCGCTGCTTGATAATTCGACTGTTGGGAAAATACTCTTTTAGATCATTCTCCGTCAAGAGCCGTAGTTGCTTCAGTTTCATCCCACAGACATATTTTCCCCTCGCATGATTGTAACAGAGTATTCGTGCAAAATATAAATATCCATGAAACGGCAGCCACGTTACGAAAGGAAGGCGCATATGAAATTCAAACGGATACCAGCGGTTGGGTGTTGTGACAAACCATGTTCGACTCACGCGCATAATTTCCGAAGCCATCTTCTTTTGTCGATCATAATTTCCTACATGCTCGATCACCGCATTGCTGTATACGATATCAAAAAAATCATCCGGCCAGGGCAGCTCGCAGGCATCGCCGACCCGTGCATCGATTTCCGGATATTTTTCCACGATAGTTTTAATTTGAGATTCGGAAATATTGATAGCAGATAATTGCCTTTGGTTGGGAAACAAATCGATAAACTGGAGCGTTTTACATAAGGATGATTCTGTTTCCCCCCCAATATCAAGAATCTTGTCGTGTTCTGAGGGGTTCATTAAACGACAAAACAAATCGTACTTTCTCTTTCTACTGATGGCGGAGAAACGATCAAAAATGCCCATAAAAAAAACTCTCCAATTCTGAGTTCCAATCGGCACTAACGGACATTAGACCATGTTTGGGACACTTTAATAGTATACACTCCGTGCCCGTCGGTCAAACACTACCGATTTTTTCCTCAGAAAACCATCAGTTGGGTGTTTATTCTTCGACGAGAATCGTCTTCCGTTATATCGAAATCGCCGGGGAAAACAACTTTCTTTATAGGCCTTGGCCTTGATTCCGTCCTTTCGGGCAGCAAGGACCGATTAGGAAATCGGTTGCAAAACCCCTTTATTAGTTAAAGGTCCGATAACATCCATATCAGGTTTCTCTTGACAGGCCGGCGGTTTGACTCCTATGATGCTTGGTTAACAGGCCATCATTTCGTATATTTTAATGAAAATGCCGAATCCAAAAAATGAACCTAGAACACGGGGAAATGCCATGTTCCACCAATGGAGTCGAAATCAGATACAGATTCGATGGTTTTTCATTCTCCTTCTGACCGCCTCGGCCGCGGCGGAGGTTGGCCCAAACTGGATTGAGCAATGGGGCATCCGATGGACCTTCGATAAAAACATCAGTCTCAATGGCACATCAGGAACTTATCAATACGGCACATATGCAAATGGCGATTACTGGATCGTAGGACCTGTAAAAATTATCTCTATAGATCCCCCTTATTCAGTAGTAAATTCACCCATAGAGAATGGTGGGACATTTACTGGACGGATTATTAACGGTTCTACGATTAATCCTATTCCCAGTAACAGGCAAAGCTACGATAGTGCAGCCGACGGCTGGCTGCCTGAGTTTTGTGTCAACTCGAATATCAGTAACATACATCCTTTGTTTATCCAAGTTTCTTCAATTCCTATCCAATCATTGATTTCCACAAAAAGCACAACAATTGTTCCTTCTAAAAGATCCCATCCAAGGTTACAAACCGCGGCAATTTTGACAGTAGTTTCATCTCCTTCTATAAATTCATTTCGTCCACCTTACGCTGGCAACATCAAACCGGAAAATATAGATATGGCTGATATAAAATGGAATGTATTGGCCAATCTATTACCAGTAAACGGAACGCCAGTGATTAGTGAATATGAGGAATTATTTAAACGTCCATGGTTAGTCCATAAAGGCACTTATCCAGCGGAAGTCATTCAACCCGTGGACAACATGCCTAATTACGGAAGGGAATTAGCAAGAGAATCTGGAATAGCGGCTCTTCTTCTCAATCTAAACTATACGCAAAAACAAAAAGAAACCCTTCTAATTCGTTTTCTTCAATATGGTATTGATGTTTATGGAATCGCAAATTGCCAAGAAAGTCTTGTCCCTGAATACTGCACCTATTCTCCACAACGTATCTGGTACGGAGCAGGAACCATTGGAGTTGGTAAAAAAATTGCAGCCGTATTCGCGGCTAAAGTGCTCGGTCATACAGGAATGGTTAATATGTTAGCCAAGTCGGGTGATTATTTGTATGAAGGCACTGACATCAATGGATATCCCAATCCTTATGGGCCCGGAATTTCTAATTTCCCTTCTGATTATATCCAATTCGGAGAAGAACAATTCTTCTATGTAAAAAAAATCCATGTAGATTTATCGAACAATCAAGCCCCCAGTGGTTGGCCAGAATGGACACCAACGCCAGCAGATGATCAATATATACCTTATAAGATCAATGATATTGGACTCCCCGATTGGGGTGAACGTGTGGCCGAAAAACCATGGGTAATTAATAAATGGTTTGGTGTCAATTATCGTCTCAGTTCCGGTAGTACGCTGATCAGTTCTATCCTGGCCTGTCACATCATGGGCGCCAAGGAGATCTATCATCACAACGCGGCGTTCGACTACGCGGATCGGCACATTGCTGTCATCTCCGAGTTTGAAGAGGATAAACCCTGGCGAATAGGTATCAATGGGGTAGATTTGTTTATTACTTCCCCCTTTGTCTGGAACATGTGGCGGGCCTATCGACAGCGCGAGGGGCACAGTCCCGTCTGGACATCCGGGCAGGCAGCAGACACGGTGCCTCCCCTGGCCCCTGCCAATCTGGCAATGACCGGGCG
>JAFGGE010000085.1 GCA_016930745.1 Sedimentisphaerales bacterium | reverse complement strand
GTCCGGATAAAATACCGAAACGATTCATCAAGCCATCGGGATTGTTTGGAGGTTTGCTATGTACGGACATGAGGGACAAAACATCAGTGTAACGACGCCCGTTTCCAGGGCGCTGGAGCGGGTGAATAAAATCCTCCTTGATCCGTTTGACCTGAGCAAATGGTTTTTAATCGGATTTGGGGCCTGGCTGGCCACCCTGGGACGCGGCGGTGGCGGCGGGGTAAACTTTCACATTCCTTCCGGCGGTAGCGGCGGCGGACCGGGCAATATGGACCATGCCGTTCGGGAGATCATGCCTTATCTGCCGATCATCATCATTTCTACCGTTGGAATCGCGTTGCTTATCTTTGGTGTCAAGGTGCTCTTGCTGTGGCTCAACAGCCGGGGCGATTTCATGTTTGTCCATTGCATCGTTCTGAACAAAGGCCAGGTCAAAGAGCCCTGGACGCAATTTCGGGAACAGGGTAACAGTTTGTTTCTGTTTCGATTGGCAATAAATGTGGTTTGCTTTTATGCATTCTGATTTTTCTGGGGATGGGGATCGGCCTTTTTCTGCTTGTTTATCAAGGTGGGGCAAACGAGCCTCCGATCGCAATTTTGGCCTCTCTGAGCGTTCTTATTGTCGCCATACCTGTCTTTATCGGCTTCGGGATTGTTTTAAAGTTCATCCGGGATTTTACCGTTCCGATCATGTATCTTCGGCGCAGCACATGCACCCAGGCATGGCGCGAAGTAAAGGCGCTGGTGAAAGCGAATGCGGGGCGTTTTGTGGTGTATATTTTATTTCAGATTCTTATCAACTTTGTCATTGGACTCATTGTTTTCGCGATTGTCATTTGCACCTGTTGTATTGCCGGCTGTTTCCTGGCGATTCCGTACATCGGAACTGTACTGCTGCTTCCCGTTCTGGTTTTTGAAAGATGCTATTCTCTCTATTATCTGGCCCAGTATGGACCGGAATATAATGTGTTCGGACCGGAAGGCCCGGATGGACTGCCCGTTGAAGTACAGGGACCCTATCCTCCTTCTCAGGGGCCGATGGTTCCGTCTCAAGGGCCGGCGCCGTCAGTCGGTGTGGAACCGAAGACTATTTTCGTGGGATCGGATCGGCCCGGTTATGATCTGGGTGTGAATCAGCCCATGGATTATGACCGGTCGGATGAGTTACCGTTGGACGAATCGTCTGGTCGGATCGAAGTGGAGCCCAATGCTTCGGACCGGGACGATCTGAACCGGTTGCGTCCGCCCGAACCGCCCAGGCCGCCCAAACCCATGTTCCCCTCGAATCCGGAGGATCCCTGGTCACAGATTCCGCCTCCGCCCCCGCCTCCGTATGATGGACAGGATTAAAAGGACCGGAGTTTTTCGATCAGCTCGGCGGCGGTGTTTTTCTTGGCTTCGAGCCGCTGTTGAAGGGCGACGATAAAGTCGTTGGTTTCGGGACAGCCGCGAATGGCGGCAAAATCGGCATCCCTCTGATCCGGACCGCCGTCGACGCCGAAACCGATCCGGCTGGTATCGCCGAATTCCTTGCAGGCGTCGCTGAGCCGCCGTTTGTCGAGCCATTCTACCGCCTCGATCCATTCCTGGATAATCCGTACGATATCGTCGGGCGTAAACTGGTCGATGGGTTTTCCCAGGTGCCGCTCCAGGGTGTGGAGGACCCAGGTCCATTGATACTGCTCGAATTGTTCGTAGAAACCGACAATCCGTTCATGGACCTTATCCAGCGAATCCAAGGCGCCGTTTTCGACATCGTCCAGCAGGGCGAGGATGTTCTTTTCGGTGGTGAGCAATCCGGCCAGATCGTACCACGGGCCGGATCCATTGTCATCCACTACAGTCAGGCTTTTGCGAAGATCGTCGATCTTGGAGAACTGGTTTTCCCGGAGGTGCTTTACCAGAATATTGCCCAGATACCGTCGCGTACCCATACGATAAAACTGGATGCCGTTGTCCAGAGAAATCTTTTTGATCTTGACGCCGTTGTAATAGAAGTGCTGGCTGGTCGGGCCGGAGGTCTGTTTTAACTCTTCCAATAGAGCGGCGCCATTGATCATTTTCTGGACGGTATAGGGCGTAA
The DNA here is from genome assembly GCA_016930745.1 of Sedimentisphaerales bacterium. Taxonomy (GTDB): domain Bacteria; phylum Planctomycetota; class Phycisphaerae; order Sedimentisphaerales; family Anaerohalosphaeraceae; genus JAFGGE01. The sequence continues at coordinate 17,146 of JAFGGE010000085.1, read as the reverse complement.
GCAGGTTGAAAATAATGCAGTCGAGCCGGTCGGGATCTTTGCGCCGGTCGCGCAACGGCCATTTGCGCGAGTCGCGCACCGTGCCGACCGAGCGCAGATTGACGCCGGGCACGCAAATGCTCTCATCCTCGTGTTCGATGATATACGAGAACGGCAGATTGGAGGTGTCGCTGTTGCCGTAATGACGCCCCATGATAAGGGTGAACGGTCCTACCCGCGCCGGCCAAAGCATATACGAATCGGAGGTCGTCTTGGACCCGCGCTCCACGACGCCCTGATGGACCGGTCCGAGTTTGTACATATGGTTGGACTGATTGGAGCCGCTGCCGGCGTTGAGGAAGGAATACAGGCCGGCGATCAGCAGGGTGGATTTGTGATGGGTTACCGTATATGGACCGGCGAAAACGGAACAGGCCTCACCGTGAAAGCCGCCGCAGTTGGCGAAAAAGACGCTGTTTTCGGCCGAATAATTCTTGCCCAGTTCGGTGCCCTGTCCGACGAAACATCGGTGCAGGATCGTGCCGTCGGCCACGACAGAGCCGGAGCACAGGATAAAATCGCGGGCGATCACATTGGTTCCCACGACGCAGGGATCATCGGCGGAACTGTTGATCGATCCGTTTTCCAGCAGGCTGACTCCCTCCAGCACGGCGGCCGGCCCGATTTTGACATTACGAATTGTCTTGCCATTGCGAATCGTAGCGCCGGCGCCGATGATGCCTGTTTCGCTCGTGACCGAAGCGGCGTACTGGTCGATCATGGCCTTGAGTTTTTCGATGACGCCGGGACGATGTCGGTACAGCGCCAGGATATAGGCTACATGGGAGCTTAATCGATCAAAGAGAGGGATTTCCCGCCCCCCGACCTCGTTGATCACGCTGGCTTTGGTCCCATTGCCGAAGGGGGTAGGACCATCGACGGCCAGCAGGGCCACATGGTCGATCACGACGCGGTCGTGAATATCATAATTGGCGATGTAGTTTTCGACATTGTTGATATACACGTCATTGCCGATGGTGCAGTTGTGCAGGCAGGCGTTATAGAGTCCGGCTTTTTTGGTCAATCCGCCGAACAGGGTCACCCCGTTTTTCAGGCTGCCCACCGTCACGAAACCGGAAAAATGTACATGACGGAACCGTTCTGCGTCGAAGGGCGGGGCAATTCGAATACGAGACCAGTCCTCGGCGGTGCAGCCGTTGGCGGTCAGCAGGGCAATCTGTTTTTTTGTTACTGTATGATCCGTATCAGCCATGCGATTTACTCCAGCAATTGGTACGTGTCCTGAGCGATAGCGACTTCCTCGTTGGTCGGGATTACATAGACCTTTACCCTGCTGTTATCGGTATTCAAGGGGAGGTTCTTGCATGGTTTGGCTTCGTTTTTGGCCGGGTCCAGAACAATGCCGATCTGCGTGAGGTCTCGGCAGACGGCCTGGCGGACCAGGGGGGCGTTTTCCCCGATCCCCCCAGTGAAAATCAGGGCATCCAGCGTATCCAGAACGGCCGTGTAAGCTCCGATATATTTGCGGATTCGATAGCAGAAAATGTCGATGGCCAGTTGGGCGCGGACATCGCCGGCCTGGGCCAGCTCGGTCAGGTTGCGCATGTCATTGCTTTGACCGCTGAGGCCCAGAAGGCCGCCTTTTTTGTTGCACAGATCGTTAAGCTGATCGACGGAGTAGCCTTTATCGGCCAGATAAAACAGGATCGCCGGGTCCAGATCTCCTGTACGGGTGCCCATGACCAGTCCTTCCAGGGGGGTAAAACCCATGGAGGTATCCACGCTTTTTCCCCCTTTGACGGCGGTGATTGAGCAGCCGTTGCCCAGATGGCAGGTGATGAGATTGACCTGTTCGGGGCGTTTTCCCATGATCTGGGCGGCGCGACTGGTGACATACCGATGGCTGGTGCCATGGAATCCGTAGCGACGAATGCGATACGTTTCGTAGATTTCATAGGGCAGGGCGTACATATAGGCCACCTGCGGGATCGTCGTGTGAAATGCCGTGTCAAAACAGGCCACCTGTTTGGCATCGGGCAGCTTGTGCATGGCGGCCCGAATCCCGACAAGATTGGGGGGATTGTGCAGCGGGGCCAGGTCGGCGTATTTTTCGAGCGAGGCGATCACCCGTTCGTCGATCCGGACCGAGCCGGTAAATTCCTCGGCCCCATGGACTACCCGATGGCCGACAGCGAAAATGTCACGAATATTGCTCAACACGCCGATCCTGGCATCGACCAGGGTGCCGAGGATCATCGCCATCGCTTCTTCATGATCCTCGACGGCCTGGGTTTGCTGGTGTGTATTCCCATTATATTCGTGCTTCAGGCAGGCGTCCGGCCGACCAATCCGTTCGACAATCCCTTTGGCCAGGACGGTGGCATCAGGCATTTCGAACAACTGGTACTTGATCGAAGAGCTTCCGGCATTGAGAACCAGGATTTTCATGGCTGTTTCCTTATGTACCAAAAAAGAACAATAGCGTGCGGCGGACCCGCAAGACCAAACGGGGTACTATACATCAGGCAGGCAGCCGCCTCAAGGGGCTGTTTGCAGGGGAGAGTAAAGAAAAGGATTATCGAGCGATTTCCGGGACAAGAGGGGCCCATTGGACCTGGGCAGCGCCGAGGAGAGTTCCTGTTTCATACGCCAGGTCCACTAAGGCGACCTCATATTCCACCAGGGCGTTGATTTCGTCGCTTTGGGCGTTGGCAAAGCGGGTCTGGGCCTCGAGCACGTCCGTGCTGGTTCGCAGTCCCAGCGTGAACTGGCGAATCTCGGCCTCGTAGAGCTTGCCTTCCAGCAGGGCCGATTGGCGGGCCGCCAGAATCTGCTGCCACCGGGTTTCCACGGCGTCGATCCTGCTGACGACATTCGTCGAGATCAGCAGTCGTCGGTATTTCTGGTCGGCCAGAAGCTGACGTCTCTGGTAAAGAGTCTGGCGGACGGTGGCTTTGGCCGCCTCGTTGCCTAACGGGATGGTAACCCGGACGCCGAGACGGTGGTTCTCGAAGTTTTTATCCGTCACCATATCCAGGGAGTCTTTCCGCCTTGGTCCGGTTCCGTTGAGCCCATAGGTGTAGTCCAGCAGCACCAGAGGCAGGGCGGCGTTGCGCTGAAAGTCGATCTCACTGATGTTCCGAGCCAGTTGCAGCTCCAGATCGAGCATTTCCCGGCGGTTTTCGAACGCCAGATCGACCAGCCTGCCCGGTTCCAGTTCGTAACGCATCGGATTGGGCTCTGTCGTGGGGATCACGATTCGGTTGTCTGTCGTAATAAGCCCGACGGCTTTTTGGAATCGTTTTAATTCCCGTTGTCGGTCCCGGACGGTATTTTCGGTGTTGATGATATCCGCTAAGTATCGGGAAATACCGGCCTGTGCTCTCAGAATCTCAATTTTAGGCTGCTCTCCCGCCTCCACAAAACGTTTAGCGCGTTCCAACTGGGCTTCGGCCAGTTTGTATTGTTTAAGGCGGACTTCCAGTTGTTTTCGAGCGGCATACAGTCGCCAGTATACCCGGTCGGTTTCGGCAAGGATTCGGATAACTTCCAGTTTCGTCAGGTTATCCGTGATCTGTTTATTGTATTCGGCGACTCGAATCGAATGCAGATTGGCTCTTGTGCCGGCGCCTCGAAGAAGCGGCTGACTCAAGGACAATGAAAGGGTGTTTTCATACCATGGACTTAACAGAGAATTCTCCGCGAGATTTTTAAAGCGACTATCGGCCAGATCGAAGGTCAGCGTTCCTCCGGTTTGCAACGGGAGATAGACGCCGATGTCCAGAGGAATATTTTCATTCTGCGAACTGGTGATCGAGGGGACAAAAGTGCCGGAGCCGGGAATTTCCGTAATGGTTCCTCCCGGACGGTCGGTTCGGATAAAATTTGTATTCGTGAAGAAAGCGGCTTCAAATTTCGCCCGTTCTCGATTAACATTTTCCTGCGCGATCGTCGGGGCAATCAACTGGACCTGCAATTCCAGATTGTTTCGCAGGGTTGAGGCGCGGAATTCTTCGAGGCTGATGGAAACTTCCTTCGATGGAGGTGGATTGAGAAGGCTATTGGGATCCCCGGTAAGTTCCGCCTTTGTGGGCGCCGTCGTTTTGGGAGTAAGCGGCAAAGATTTGATGGTTTGCAGTTTTTCCTGGGGCACAGATAGCTCGTAGAATTGGTCGTCTTGCAGAATCTTCTCACAACCCGTTTGCGACAAAAGAATCACGATAACCAACAAAGCGATAATGGATTTATCCAATACGTCGTGTCTATTCATGTCTTAACGCCTCAATTGGATCCAGCCGGGCCGCCTTGGCGGCGGGGAACATGCCGAAGAAGACCCCGACAAAGGCCGAGAAGCCGAAGCTCATGGCCACCGCCCAAAGGGGAATATGGGCCTGGTCGAGGTTGACATTGGGAATACGAGCAATGATCGTAGTGAGAAACTGCCCGAGTCCCAGACCGAACAAACCACCCACGCAGCAGAGGACAACCGCTTCGACGAGGAACTGTGTGAGGATGGCCGAGTTTTTCGCGCCGACGGCCTTGCGCAGGCCGATTTCCCGCGTGCGTTCCGAAACGCTGACGAGCATAATATTCATGATGCCGATGCCGCCGACCAGCAGGCTGATTCCCACGACACCGGCGGCGACCATGGTGAAGCGGGCGGAGATTTTCATAAACGTGCGGACTTCGCTTTCGACGGTCAGCACCTGGAAGGTATCCGGCTCGTCCGGCTTGAGGTTCCGGGTGCGGCGCAGGAAAAAGGTAAGTTCGGCCTTGGCGTCGTCGCTCAGTTCCGGTTTCTTGCTGGCGGCCATCACCTGAAACCACGGATCATATGTATTGTCCATGGTTTTAAAGGGGATGTAAACTTCAAACTCTTCGCCGCGGCCTCCGCCCCCGATCATCGAGAAGCTGGGCTTTTCCTGAACGACGCCGACGACACGGAAGGTATTGTGTCCGATGGTGATAAAACTGCCCACCGGGTCTTTGTCCAGGCGCAGTTTGTCCCGCGTGCCGGGATCGATCAGACACACACGGCGGCCCTGCTCTTCATCCACGATGGAAAAAGGCCGACCCACAATGACCGGGCGCGATTCGATATCATGCCAGTCTTTCTGGATGCCCGATACGGTGGCGCTCTCGATGGTGCGTTCGTTATGCCGGATGGTATCGTTGGTCCGGGAGATACGGGTAAAGCCGGAAACCGAAGGACAGTTGTCCAGCAGGTTATCGAACTGTTCCGGCCGAAATCGGATGACGCGCCAGGAGGCGTTTTTCTTGGGTCCGGATTCCGGCCAGCGCGGCCAGATAAAGATCCGGTTGGTGCCGAAGGTTTCGATATCGCTCATGATTTTGGACTTGAGGCCGGTCAGAGCGGCGACTACCGCCGTCACGGACGCGACTCCGATGATGATACCCAGAGTCGTCAGGATCGACCGGACTTTGTTGGCCCAGATTTGTCCCAGGGCCAGGCGAACGCTCTGCAGGATCAGGCGGGCGAACGCGAGCGGAATGGCCAGCAGGATTCTCACAGTCGTTGTCCCCCATGACGGAATTCATACGCCGGATCCTGCTCGGTGGGCAGGTCGGATACGATTTTGCCGTCGAGCATCCGCACGATTCGCCTGGTGTGACAGGCCACATCGGATTCATGGGTGACCATGATAATCGTCTGGCCCTCCTGATGGAGGCGGTCAAACAGGGCCAGGATCTCCAGGCTGGTCTTGCTGTCCAGATTGCCGGTAGGCTCATCGGCCAGAAGGATACTGGGATTATTGATCAGGGCCCGGGCCAGGGCGACGCGCTGCTTTTCGCCTCCGGAAAGCTGGTTGGGACGATGGTGCATTCGATCTTTCAGCCCGACTCGCTCCAGGGCCTTTTGGGCCAGTTGGCTGCGCGACCAGACCGCCTGGCGGGAATAGACCAGCGGCAGCTCGACATTGCGAATGGCGTTGGCGCGAGGCAGCAGTTCAAAGGATTGAAAGACAAAACCGATTTTCTCGTTGCGGGCGTGCGCCAAAGCCCCGTTGCCCATCTTGGTTGTGTCCTTTCCGTCCAGTTCATAATACCCGCTGGTGGCGCGGTCCAGACAGCCGATCAGGTTCATCAGGGTGCTCTTTCCCGATCCGCTCTGGCCCATGATAGCGACGTATTCATTCTCATAGACATCCAAATTGACGCCATCCAGGGCGTGAATGGATTCTGAGCCCATTCGATAGATTCGTATGATATCCTGCAATCGGATGATAACCTTGCCGGATTTGGGCCGGATCGCTGTTTGTTCCTGCTGTATCATATCGTTTGGTTTCAGCATTCCTTTTTAGACGGTATGCAGACTACGAAATCGAACGTGGAAATCTTCGATCTCTGTCCGTGTTATTCCTTTTCTATCGTATCGTTTTGCTGTTTGTTATCCTTTACGGCATTATCCTGCTCTTTTTCTTTGGCCTTTTTCTCGGCCTCGACCTCCCGTTCGTCCCGGACTTTCTGATCGTGCTTAATCCCATCCAGGACCTTGTAAGGTCCGACAACGACTTTATCTCCCGGATTGAGTCCGGAGCGGATAATAATATGGGTCATGTCGCCGGGGCCGATGGTGACGGGGGCAACCACTGTTTTGCCGTCGACGAAACGATAGACGACCATGCAGTCGTTCTTGGCGGTGTCCACATTCGGATTGTTTTCGCGGATATCCAGGGGCAAGTCGTCCAATTTTCGGCTCAGGACAGCCTGGCTGGGAACCTTGATGATATGGGTGTGCTTTTCGGTAAAGATATCCACATCGGCGGTCAGCCCGGAATACAGTTTGCTCACATCGCCCTGGAGCAGGATTTCGGTGCGGTAATACTTGGCGCCCGTGCGGGACATGTCGTGGGTGAGTGCGATATTGTCTACGACGCCTTCGAATTTGCGGTCCCAGAAGGCCTGTACGCGCACCTCAACCCGCTGTCCCACAGCCAGCTTGCCGATGTCGGCCTCATCCACCTGTGCGACGATCAGCATCTTGGACAAATCGGCTACGGTCATGATAACGGTGCCGGGATTCTGGATGGTGCCGGTGACGACCATACCCACTTCCACATTGATGCGGGTAATAATACCGTCCATGGGGGATGTGATCGTGGTATAACTTAGCGCCTCCTGGGCCTCTTCGACGGCGGCCCGCTGGGCCTCCAGATTGTATTCGGAAACGATCAATTGAAGCCGGGCGGCCTCGATTCGCTGTTTTTCGCTCTCATATTGGGCCAGGAGTTGCTCATATTTTTGGCGCACTGCGTCAAACGTGCTTTGACTGATATCCTGAGATTCGAGCAGTTGTTTCTGGCGTTCGTAATCCCGCCGGTATTGTTCGAGTGTGACCTCTGTTCCTTTGAGATTCGCTTCGGAAGCGGACAGATTGGCTTTTTGCACTTCCATCATCGCTTTCTCGGAGTTGAAACCGGCGATGATTCTCCGTAACCTGCTTTCGGCGTCTTTGGAGTCCAGCCGCACCAGGACCGAGGCGGGAATGGGGGGGGCGACGTCGGGATTGCCCGCGGTAACCTGCTGCCCTTCTTCAAAGGGCAGTTCGATAACACGGGCCGAGACCTTGGCGCTGATATCGACTTTGGTCTTGGGCTCGATTTCTCCTGGGGCGCTGACGAATTCCTGCAGGTCGCCCGGCTGGATCTCCTCGATCCGCACCACGGTTTCGTTCAGTTTGGCGACGCTTCTGACGCCGAGTAATTTTTGAACGACAAAGACGACAAAAATGGTCAGTATGACGATAACGGCAATAGTGGTTTTGAAGTATTTCCTCACGAGTCGGTCCTTCCTGCTGGAATCCGATAACGGCGACGCCAACGGGCTTGCCTTATCCCGATTTTAAGGGTATACACTCTACCCGCATCAGGTATGGACAGCAAGCTTCATTATGTAAACGCGCAACCAGACGCTTTGTTACAGTTTTTTTTGGAAAATCCCTCGGTCAGGTGGAACGAGGCCTGCGCGCCGCGGTCCAAAACAGCCATAAACCCACTCCGAGCAAAAAAATAACTCCCAGACAACCACCATAAGGCATGACCCATCCATAATGACCAAGAATAGGAAGATTGATCTGGTATCCTTCTTTGAGGATAATGATAGGCACAGCCAGAATGATTCCCATCAGGGCTTCGCCGGTAATCAGGCCCGAAGCAAAAAGCAGTCCGTTGCGATTGGAGGCCTCCCGTTGATCGGCGGATGCCCTGGTCATTTTCTTCCAGCCCTGAACGGCCCAGTGGATCAATCCGCCGGCCAGGATGGGCACCGAAAGCTCCAGCGGAAGATAGATTCCGATGGCCACGGCCAGAACGGGGGTGCGGAAGGCGCATTTTCTGGATTCCAGAAACACATCCAGAGCGATGATCGCAGCCGCTACCGCCATCCCGATAAAGGCGAATGTCCAGGGCATGTTTCCCTGAAAAACGCCTTCGGATACCGCTTTCATAAGATTGGCCTGCACTGCGGAGAGGGCGTCTTTGCCGGCGCCGGGTTCTCCCCGGAAGCCGTACGCCTTATGCAGGAGCATTAAGACCGGGGCGATGATGACGGCGCCGGAAAGCGTGCCGACGATCTGCATGACCTGTTGTTTCCAGGGTGTGGCCCCGACCAGACGCCCGGCCTTGAGATCCTGCATGTTGTCCCCGGCGATAGCGGCGGCACAGCACACCACTGAGCCGATGACGATGGCCGCGGCCGGGCCGTTCTTGGCGTCGCGTCCCATGAGGACAACCAGCAGCAGGGAGGAAACAACGATCGTAGCAATGGTAATTCCGGAAATCGGATTGTTGGAGGAACCGACCAGACCGGCCATATACGCCGCTACGGCGGAAAATAGAAAGCCGGCAATCAACATGACGACAGCCATAGGTAAGGCGATCAGCACGTTGCCCACGAAGTATTGATAGACCAGGAACAGAGGCACAATCGATCCGATGATCAGGACCAGGATCCATTTCATGGGCATGTCTTTTTCCGTCCGATCGATCAGGGCCTGGCCCGAACCAACATGGCGATAGGCGACCAGGCCGCTTTTAATGCCGCTGAACAAGGATTTGCGCATTTTCACAATAGTCCACAGGCCGCCGATCAACATAGCGCCCACTCCGATATAACGGGTTTTCTTGGACCATATACGTCCGGAATACTCCGTTGCGCTCACGGCCTGGCCTAATTTTTGATCGACGGCGGCATTGTGTTCTTTCGCTTTTACCATCTCCGCTTCCGTTGCATTTTCCGGAATGGTCACATAGTCTAATGAAAAAGTGTCCCAGTTGTTCCGTTGGCTTTCTGGGAGTTCTGTGGCCAGTTGGTAGGCGGGCCAGGATTGTTGCCCGGCGCAGATAGGAATGGCGACATACCAGTTGGCCACGCCTCCCAGAAAGATCAGTACGGCGATATTAAGACCGACGATATAGCCTACCGACAGAAGGGCAGGGCTCAGATTGGTACCGCCGTAAAGCAGTGTGCCCTTGACGCGCCGTGCTCCTTCGAGAATCTCAGGCCACAAACCGATTCCTTTGGCGATCAGTTTAAAACCTCCACCTACCAGGGCGGCGATGCCGATGATCCAGACGCCGCGACCGCCTTGCTGGCCGGTCTCCAGCACCTCGGCGGTGGCGATCCCTTCCGGGAACTGGAGCGGATCTTCCACGATCAGCGAACGACGCAGGGGGATGGTAAACAGAACCCCCAGCAGGCCTCCAAAACCGGCGATCAAGGTAATCCACCAGTAATTGCGTCCGCCGAAACCGTCCCAGAAGCCCAGCAGGACCAGCGCTGGAAGGGTGAAGATCACCCCGGCCGCCAGCGATTCTCCCGCCGAAGCGGCCGTCTGGACGATATTGTTCTCCAGAATATTGTTGTTTTTAAACAGCCGCAGGATACCCATGGACACAACCGCCGCAGGGATGGACGCCGATACGGTCATGCTGGCGAACAGGCCCAGATAGGCATTGGCCGCCGCCAGGATCATGGATAACAGGACGCCGAGGATAACGGCCTTTACGGTGATTTCCGGTAATGATCTTTCGTGCTGTAGCATAAATTCTTCCCTGCGAATTTGTGATACATTCGTTAACGAATAAATTGTTCTGCGAAACATTTCGGAGTGAGCGTTTCGCCGGTGGAGCGGCGAATCATTTCATTCCATGGATACACGGCGCCCGGGCCGAAAACCTCCTCCTTGAAATAGTGTCCGATCCTTGGATCGCCGGCGAAGCTGATGTCGCGCTCGGAAGGATAGCGGAAGACATTCTGCACGATAGAATTGTGCCACTGCGATGCCAGCAATTCCCCGAGCATATAGTTGTGGTAGTAACAGGGAGCCACCGTAAAGTGCAGCTTGGAGGCCCATCCCGCATCGGCCGGATCATCCGGGGGATTGACAAGCTGATACTTTTGGACCAGTCGCCACCAGAGCCGGTTTAAATCCTGATCGGGATCGGCATAAATCGCTTTTTCAAAGGTGTACATCACCATAGCCCATCGCGCGAACAGAATCTGCTGGAAACGAAGGTAGTTCCGTGTTACTTGCTCCAGTTCGGCCTTTTGGGCATCGGTCAGGCCGAGCATCTCCTGCATCCAGGAGGCGTTTCGCGAAAGCCGGCCGAAAAACATGGCCACGGCCTCGGTGGTGAAGGCGTGAGCCGGTTCGCGCAGCAGATAAGGCTCGGATGGATCATGGTATTTGAAATACACGGCGTGACCCAGTTCATGCAGCGCCGTCTCGACCCACCGTTCGTCATTGTTGAGATTCGCCAGGATACGGACATCGCCATGCCGGTCGATATCTTCGGCAAAGGCATGGGGATTTTTGCCCGGCTTATCGTACAGATCGCTGCGGGCCATGATATCGTCGACGGGCAGTCCCACCCCCGCATAGTAATCGATGCACAGTTGCGCGACATCGTGTTTGGCGTAGATATCGTCCAGGTTCAATTCATAGACCAGGGGGGTCCGCTGAAAGAACGGATCGTGATAATGCCACGGGCGAAGCTGATCGATCCGGATGCCGTATTGATCGGCCAGGATCCTATCCAGATCGGCCTTCCATTCGGCAAACGGCTTGTCCGTCAATGCTTCCAGCTCGGCAAAAACAGCATCGATTTCCTTAACATCCTGTTCCCCGCTTGCCAGGGCGTAGGTGTGATAATTGTCAAACCCAAGTTGCCGGGCGGCCTGGTTCCGCATTTTCACCAGCCGCAGGTAATCGTTTATAATGACATTGCCCACTTCTTTGCTGGCCAGCCAGGCCTTTTTTCGCTTTTCGACATCGGTCTCGGTCGTCAGAATGCGATAGATGTCCGACATCGTCACTTTTTCGCCGTCGATGGCGCTGCGATAGGTATTATACGTTTCGGTGATCGCCGTGCTCAATTCGATCATGTCTTTCTGGAGCGTAGTATCGATTTGACTGTCTCTATAGGCCAGATAGAGTTTGTCAAGCTGGCGTTTAAGCCGTGGTTCCTTGACTCGGCCGGATTCCTTCATGCGTTTAAGAAATGCAAAATCTTCCCGGTTGGCATAGATGGCGTTGAGCTTTAGCCGCCGTTCTTTGAGTTTGCCGAATGGTTCGGCGGCGCCGGTGATTTCGGCGTTGTACATGGTACGGTTGGTTTCAGCCCGCAGCGGATCGATCGTTGCGACATGCCGATCGATAAAGGCCTGCAACTGTTTTTCCTGCGGGGTTTGACAGCCTGCAATCATGATAAGTATGGCCGTCGACAGCATCCATTTCCCTGATTTCATCGGATTCATCCTGCCTTTATTTAACAAACTGATCCACGAAGTATTTCGGCGTAAGCGGCTCTCCAGTCGCCCGGGCGATCATTTCATTCCATGGATAAAGCGATCCGGGCTCGAAGATGTGTTCTTTCAAGTATAATCCGGCCCTCTTTTTACCCACGTAACCGGCCTCCATATCCACTCCCTTCAGCACATCAGCGACCAGCTTATGATGCACCTGGGAAGCGAACAGTTCTCCCAGCAGGTAATTATGGTAGTAACACGGGGCGGATGCAATGTGAATCTTGGCGGCCCAGTCCGGTTCGTCCCAGCCGGAGGGCTTGCCGATCTGCTGATAGTGTTGAACCAGATTCCACCACAGGGCGTTGACATCCTGATCGGGATCGGCGTACAACTGCCGTTCGAAGTGAAACATCACCATATCCCAGCGGGCGAAAATCAACTGCTTGGCGCGGGCGTATTGGCCGGCCACCTCGGCAATCTGGGTTCGCTGGGCATCGCTGAGGTCCAGCATTTTCTGCATCCATTCGGGATTGCGGCTGAGCCGGCCGAAAAACATTGCGATACCCTCGGTTGCGAAGGCATGGACCGGCCCCCGGAGAAGATACGGCATCTCAGGATCGAAATACTTGTCATATACCCCGTGCCCCAGTTCGTGCAGTGTGGTTTCCATCCACGTTTCGTTGGGCTTGATATTACACAGAATTCGCACATCTCCTTCTCTGTCGATATGGGTGCAGAAGGCATGCGGATTTTTCCCTTCGCGCTCGAACAGATCGCTGTGGGCCAGAATGGCGTCAACATCGAGACCGATCCCCGCATAGAACCGGCGAGCCAGTTGAACAATATCTTTATCCTTATAATAGGCATCCAGATCGACCGCGTAGACCAGCGGAGTTTCCTGGAAGAAGGGATCGTGGTAATGCCACGGCTGTAGTTCGGACACCGTAACGCCGCAGTCCTCGGCCAGCTTCTTATCCAGTTCGGCCTTTAACCGGGTATACGGCTCTTTCGTCAGTTCAAACAACGCATCGAGAATTGCCTGTACATCTTCGACTTTTTGCTCACTTAATTCCAGAGACATGGTGTGGTAATTGTCGAAACCCAGACTTCGAGCGGCCTGATTGCGCAGCCGGACCAGTTTGAGGATGTCGTCGGCCACCGCTTGTCCGACCTGTTTGCTGGCCAGCCACGCCTTCTTTCTCTGTTCGCTGTCCGTGCTGGTCTTGAGGATGTCTTTGATTTCGTTGTCCGTGACTTTTTTGCCTTCCATCGTGCCCCGGAACGTGCTGAAACGTTCGTCGATCTGAGTAGACAGTTCGACTATTTGCCGATTCAGTTCGGGATCGATCTGGTTTGCCAGATAGGCCCGATATAAGAGATCGAGCTGACGAGCCAGGGACGGATCTTTGACCTGCCCGGATTCCCTGGACTCTTTGAGGAATATAAATTGTTTTTTGTCGCTTAAAATCGTGTTGATCTCAAGCTGCGTTTCCGCCGCTTTCCGATAGGCTTCGGGTTTTCCGGTGGTCGCTGCCTCCCACCAGGCCAGGGCCGAGGCCTTGTCCAGGGGCCGGATAGTGTCCAGATGCTGTGCAATAAAAAGTTTCACTTGTTTCTCCCTGCGATTCCATTGGCTTTGCGAAGGCTCCGATACGGCACACCCTGTCGTGATGATAAGCAGCGCCGTCATAAGAATAAGAAGAAATCGTCGCTTCATGGTCGTCTCCCGATTCGAACCAGGTTTATCTCGTCTGCAACAACCGCTGTAATCTAATGGATAATCCCGAAAAAGACAAGACCGCTTTTGGCCTAATCCCTTACTCCTTGTCTTAGCGCAGGACATCTGATACAGTATCGGTCCTGTATCCTGAACCGGAAACACAAGGTCCGAGAGCGTAATGTTCGATTTCGAATCGTTTGACTTGGGGACATGGCAATGGATCCTGCTGGGAATTTGCGGGATCCTTGTAGGGATTTCCAAGACCGGCATCCCCGGTTTCGGCATCCTGGTGGTGCCGCTGATGGCCATCGCCATGGGGGATGAAGCCATGAAATCGGTGGGCATTCTTTTGCCCATGCTGATTTTTGCCGATCTCTTTGCCGTCCTCTACCATCGTCGCAACGCCGAATGGCGGCATATTATACGCCTGATCCCTTTTGCTCTTGCAGGGATTGTGGCCGGTTATTTTGCCATGAAAGCCCTGAAAGGGCAGGATTTGCTGGTCAAACGAATCATCGGCGGAATCGTTCTGCTGATGATCGGACTGCGTCTCTGGCAAACGCAGCGTCTCAAGCCTGATCAGGAAGATAAACTTCCGCATCACCCGGCCTTTGCCCTGGCGATGGGTTTTGCCGCCGGGCTGACTACGATGATGGCCAATGCCGCCGGTCCGGTCATGATTCTTTATCTATTGGCGATGCGACTGCCTAAAATGCAGTTTGTCGGAACCAGCGCGTGGTTTTTCTTCCTGGTCAACTGGATTAAGGTTCCCTTCCACGCCAACCTGGACAATATCACAGCACAGAGCCTTGGCCTGGACCTGTGTCTCTTTCCTTTTGTTATCCTCGGCGCCCTTCTGGGTATCGTGGCCCTTACGCGAATCCCCCAGAAGGCTTTCAATCTTGTGGTTCAGGTCCTGGCCGTCGCGGCCGCATTAACGTTGATCTTTTGAAATCACGGGAAGATGGGTCGTGAAACAGAAGCAAAAAATACAAAGTATCGAGGAGACAGAAAGGGGAGTAAAAATGCGCCGATGCGTATGGAAACGAATGCGGTGTACCGGTTTGATTCTGGTCGTTTCTATCGGGTCTTGCTTCTCTTTGGCCGATACCAATCCCTATGGCATCTGCGCCCATGTTTCGCGTCGCGGGGAGCATGAGCTGGCCCGGCAGGAGTATGCGCTTATGCGCGCCGCCGGCATCGGCTGGGTACGGACCGACTTCGACTGGTCCAGCATGCAGCACGAGGCCGGGGGAGAATGGACCTTTGATCTGTTCGATGAGACGGTAAAACAAGCCCAAGAAGCCGGAATAAAGATACTGCCGATTCTCGATTACGATGTCCCCTGGGCCCGCCCGGCCTATAAACATCGGGACGCATGGCTTGCCTATGTCCGGGCCATCGTCACGCGATACAAGGACCGGCTCCGGCATTGGGAAGTCTGGAATGAACCCAATCTCAAACAATTCTGGAGGGAGGACCCGGATCCGGCCAATTACACCACACTACTCAAGGCCACGTATCTCGAGATCAAACGGATCGATCCGCAATTGCAGGTTCTGTTCGGGGGAACCGCCGAGATTCCGATAGATTTCATCGAGGGGGCTTATAAGGCCGGCGCAGCCGATTTCTTTGATATCATGAATGTCCATCCTTATGGTTATCCAGACCCGCCCGAACAAAAATCGCTGTACGAAGACCTCGTCCGACTGCGACAACTCATGGCACGCTTTGGGGACGGCGATAAACCGATCTGGATTACTGAAATCGGCTGGCCGACCCATCGTCCTTCCGTACGCCTGCTTACCGATGTGGTTAAAACAGGCCTCCATGTGATCTCTCCGCAGCGGAAACAATGGACGCTGGCCGTGCTGGATGATCCGGGCTATCCGGTTCCCAATCCCTTCGACGAGCAAACCCTGCGAGAGATGCTGCCTTCGGAAGGGGCAATTGAACCTATCACCCTCGAAGGAATGCAGGATCTGGATCCGCAAAAACAACCCGCACTCCTCCTGCCGCCGGAGGAAGCGTTTCCCGCCGATTATTTTGACGCTATAGAACGTTATGTCAAACAAGGAGGTATTCTTATCTTAGGCAAAGGTGTTCCTCTCTACTATACCGTTAAACGAGCACCCGATGGTCGATGGGAACGAGCCCATGCCGAGGATTCTTATCGTCGACGATTGCACATCGGATGGGAGGCGTGGTGGACGCGGAAAGGAGTGCCGGAAACGGTTACGAAAATCAATGTTCCTTCGTCTTTTACTTCGATGATTCAGACGCCGGAGAAGGCTGAAGCGACGCGATTTTTAACCGATTCTCAGCTTCAGTCCGGCGATCAAATAATCCCCCTCCTGACGGCATCCAAAGACAATTACACCGGTGTGGCGGCGGCAGCCTACCGATTGAACAGCAATCTCAAGGGCGGATTGATTGTTTCTACGCCGGGACCGGACTTTCGAGGTATTCTGCCCGACCGGCAGGCCTATATCCTGCCCCGGGCCTATCTGCTCGCCTTCCAGGCCGGGGTCGAGGCCATGTTCTGGTATAATCTGCGGGCGAGGGAAAATGACCCCTACTACAATGAAGATCATTTCGGAATCATTCATAAGGATCTGACGCCCAAACCGGCTTATCCTGCCATGCAGGCCCTGACCAGGGCGCGCCCGGCAGGATCAAAAACAGGGCGACATCCGCACTGGCGGCGTGACGGGATCTTCTGTATGGGCTGGGTGCGTCCCGATGGACAAGCCGGCTGGGCGCTGTGGGACGGCGAATCGCAGCGAAAACTACATTTTAACGTAACCGGACCGATCACACAGGCCTGGGACCATCTGGGAAAAACGGTTTTACTTTCTTCCCGACAAGGACAAATCGAAGTTTCTCTTGGTCCCGGTCCAGTCTATCTGATTGGCCCGACACAATTGACGCCCATTGCGTCGGAGCATTGAAATCGTTTTTTCCTTTGTCGTCCGATAACCGTAAGAAGAGGATTCCGGCATTTGCCGGAATCCTCTTATCATTACGTAAAAAGTGTTACTGGGATGGCGAATTACAACGCATCCGAACAGGGGGGATTGGGATCGGTACAGGTCATCCAGTTCTGAGCCATCAGCGCCAGATCCTGTAAATTCACGTAACAGTCCTTATTGGCATCGCCGGGCGGGTATGGATGATCCAGGTCGCCGCATCTGGGTTCAGGGGATACCACAGAGAATGTATATCCTCCAAGATTGCTGAACATTTGAACATAGATCTTTCCTGCCGGCAGAGTAACTGCAAAATTACTTACGCCGTCCGAATGCACATAGGTGTACTTTTTGTTGCGAAGAACGTTCAGTTCATCTTCCCAATAGATATTGATTTCTTTGTACCCTTTGTTGACTTCACCGGTAAGAGAAAATTGATAGTCTCCCGTTTGACCGGCAATAAAAGTAAACCAGTCTTCATCGCTGTGATAGGAGGAAGTAAACTGTATCCGGCCTTCCACTAAAGTGCCGTCTTTGGGTATGCTTGCTGCTTGAGCAGCAATGTTCGGATAGTCATCCGGGTACAGCCCCAGATCGATCACCTCCAGGGTATAATACGTCCCCAGATGTGACGCATTGCCCGCCACATAGATCTTATACGGCTCGCCAAACCAGCTTGTTACCGTAT
>JAFGGE010000084.1 GCA_016930745.1 Sedimentisphaerales bacterium | reverse complement strand
CCTGATCTACTCGTTCCTGATCTCGGCCCTGATCTATCCGATCATCGGGCACTGGGTCTGGGGCGGCGGCTGGCTGGCCAAAATGGGTTTCGGCGACTTTGCCGGCTCGGCTGTGGTCCACACCTCCGGCGGCATGGCTGCCCTGATCGGCACCTACATCATGGGACCCCGCACCGGCAAATACTCCATCGACGGCAAGCCCAACGTTATCCCGGCCCACAATATCCCCCTGGCCTCGCTGGGCGTATTTATTCTCTGGTTCGGCTGGTTCGGTTTCAATCCTGGTTCGACCCTCTCGGTCGGCAATGGAGAACTGATCTCCCGCGTGGCGATCAACACCAACCTGGCCGCCGCCCTGGGCGGGATCACCGCGATGTTTGTCGTCTGGAAACGGTTTGGCAAGCCGGACCTGTCTATGGCGATGAACGGCGCCCTGGCCGGCCTGGTGGCTGTAACCGCCCCCTGCGCCTTCATCGAGCCCTGGGCCGCGATCGTGATCGGCTGCGTCGGAGGCTACATTGTGGTTCGCGGCGTCGAGCTGCTCGACAAGCTGCACATCGACGATCCGGTCGGGGCGGTGCCCGTGCACGGCATGTGCGGCATCTGGGGTACCCTGTCGGTCGGGATTTTCGGCAAGGCCGGCCTGGGCCTGGCCAACAACGGATTTATCTACGGCGGCAATCCCATGCAGCTTGGCATCCAGCTTGTCGGGATCGTAAGCGTAATCGCCTTTGTCGTGGTCGGCATGGGCGCGATTTTCAAGATTATCGATGCGACCATCGGCCTGCGCGTGCCGCCGTACGAGGA
This sequence comes from Sedimentisphaerales bacterium, assembly GCA_016930745.1. Taxonomy (GTDB): domain Bacteria; phylum Planctomycetota; class Phycisphaerae; order Sedimentisphaerales; family Anaerohalosphaeraceae; genus JAFGGE01. The sequence goes on along the minus strand of JAFGGE010000084.1, from coordinate 3,645 downwards.
ATTGCGGGGCCTGGATATCGCTGAGCACGGGATGGAATCGTATGGGGGCTTCCAGATCTTCGTGACAACCTAGGAAACCGATCAACTCGCCGAGGAAAGCGAAAGGAGCATATAAAATGAAACTGATCATTGCCTATATTCAGCCGCACAAGCTTAACGATGTGAAACGAAAACTGGCCGAACAGGAGGTCGGCAAGATGTCGGTGACCAATGCCCTGGGCTGTGGCGCCCAGCAGGGATATGAAGAGAGCTACCGGGGCGTCAAGTTCGAGGTGAATCTGCTCAAGAAGGTCCGTCTGGAGATCGCCGTCAACGAGGACTTCGTCGAAAAGACCATTGATGCCATTATCGACGGGGCACGGACCAACCAGATCGGAGACGGGAAGATTTTTGTGCTGAATCTGGCCGAATGCATCCGTGTCCGCACCGGAGAGCGCGGGCATGACGCCATCGGCTGACGCCCGGCCTTTCGTGACGGCTAATCCTTGCCTTTGCCGGAGGCGACAGGCCCGATGTATTCGGTCGCCAGGACGATATCGTCGAACCAGACTTCCATGATGCGGCTTTCCGGGTGCGGGTCCTTGTTATGCCGGGCGGGCTGTTCGGTGTTGTAATACAGCAGCCAGAAGGTGTTGATCTTCAGGTCATCGGTCGTGCGCCAGTTGAAGCCGCCCCAATGGCCGTACAGTTCGCCGTCCACCCAGAAGGCCTGCTCGCCGTCGTGGGCCTGCGGCGTGGAATTGGCCTTGAGCATCACTTCCACGCAGTACCAGCGGCTCGGCTCGATGGGCGTTTCCTTGCCAATATAGACCGTGCCCCATTTGGTCTTCATCTCGTGCCAGTAGGTGTAGAAATTCCACACGCCCGGCGGGGCAAACTTGCCCCAGTGGCCCGTCGGCTCGATCCCGGTGGAAAATTTCCTATCGCCGGCCGGCGTTTCGCCCGCGCCGCCCTTGGGCCAGGGCTGGGGGTCGGCATCGGCGACAATGTGCACGAAGTGATGGATGTAGCCGGTCTTTTCGTGAAACTTGACGTAGAAGCGGGCGAAAAGGGTATCCACGCCTTTGGGATGGGTAAAAAGATGGCCGTTATCCTTGATGCGGACACTCCGGCTGCCGGGCGAGCGGGAATGGATGTCCCCGGAAAGGCTGACATTTTCGGGCTTGTAAATCTGCCCCCATCGTTTGGCAATCTCCTCCAGCGATCCCTGCTCGAAATCCTCTACAAACAGCACCCGCGGGTCCTGCCGGATGCCTTTGTCGTCGGGATACCGAGTCGCCAATCCCTGCCCCTGCGGTAATGACGGCAGGGCGGTTTCGTTGGCAAACACAATAGATTGGCCTAAGAATAAAAGGACAATAAAGACTTCGGAAAACAGTTCATCTTTCATATCGGCTTCCCAACCAGTTCAATCTTGCCTCTCAACTCTTTCCACTTTTATTTAATAACAATCCTGTTCCAAGGTAAAACCACAATCTGTAACCTGTAGGGTGGGCCATGCCCACGCTGTTTTTTATCCCATTTCTTCCATCGTTCCTTCTATGCCTTCCACTCGAAGCAAACTCCGATCAAGTATATCATACATTTTCAGATTCCGCGTGGGTACAGCCACCCTTTTTTGCTCAAAGTAGCTCGCTGGAACATTATACCCGATCCGGTACGTCGAAACAGAAAAAAGAAGACCTGTGGAAGCAGAATCCAGTCGTCTGCTCAGGCATATTTAAAAATCCTCGCAGATTCTGCGCCGATTTTGCCCTCGAATTACGACTTATTTATGGAAGCTCAGAGCAGCTCTGTCAGGTATGATATTTCGCAAATGAAAGACCTTGAGGATCAGAACCTTGTTCGAAGGGCGTTAGCGGCGGATCCGGAAAGCTTCGGTGAGTTGTGCAGGCGGTATTACCCTTCGCTGGTGGCCGTGGCGGATTCCATTCTGCTGGATCATCATCTGGCCGAGGACGCCGCCCAGGAGACGCTTGCAGCGGCGTGCCGTCAGCTTGCCGGGCTGAAAAAGCCGGAACGGTTCGGGACATGGATCGCTGCCATCTGCCGGAATGTGGCCCGGGACATGCGGCGGCAACTCCAGAGAGAGCGAAGGTCAATAGCGGCCGGCGGGAACAGAGAAAGCGAATGTCATGACCGTGAACAGGATGCGGTCCTTTCCGAAGCTTTGCAGCAATTGCCACAGCCTCTGCGGGAAGTCATCTATTTGCGGTTTTACAACGAGATGAGCTACCGACAAATGGGCAACGTTCTTGGCATTACCGAGCAGGTGATTGACGGAAGAATCCGAAGGGCGAAAAAGAAAATGGCAGTGTTTATAAAAAAATCGGGCTTTAGGAAGTGACCATACCGATGAAGCATGACAATGACAATTCATGGCTGGATCCCATGCTGGAAAGACACATTCGCCATGAACCTGCGAACTTCAACTTTACAACATGGGCCGAGAATCACCCGGAAGAAGCCCGGTTCCTGCGATGCGGTCCTAAGGGTGCAGACCGAAACGTAAAAAGAAAACCTTCTGAAATCTGGAGTATGATCATGGAAAGTAAAGTAATACGATATTCAGCCGCGGCGATGATAATACTGACCCTTGCTTTAGTTCTGCTCAGTCCGTTCGGATCGCCGGGAAATGGAGGTGTTGTCCTCGCGGAAGTCCAGCAAAAGGTTGCCGATACCGAGACGATGGTCATACGAGGCACAAAAACCTTTTCGTATCCGGACGAGGACGGCAAGGTATTCGAATTCGACGGATTCAAAGGCCAATTCGATCTCGTGAAATATCTTTCCAGGCAACATGGCTTTATTGAGGAAGGGTATGACAAAGACAAACTAGTCTATCGGATGACGTTCAATAAGCCGAAGCGGCAAACTCTGATTATTTTACCCCCCTGGAAAAAGTATATGACGTTTCCCTCCACAGACCAACAGGTCCAATTGTTAGAGGATTTGACTCCCGAGGGGATCGTCAATCTGCTCATGGGGGGGGACTGCAAGGAGCTGGGGCGAGACACTCTTGACGGCGTCGAAGCGGAGGTCTTCGCATTCCAGAACAGAGAACCCTTCAAAAACCTTCTGCCCAAACCTATTGTTGACATTCAGGACTACACCGGAAAAATCTGGATCGGTGTTAAAGAGCAGATGCCGCTCCGGATTGAAGGTGACCTGATCATGGGAAAGTGCTTTATGACCATGTTCCACGAACTGAACTTACATGAGGTCAATATTCTGGGAGAGTTTAATGTCGAGCTTGATGAAGGCATCTTTGATACCAGTCCGCCCGAAGGATATACGGAATTAAGTCTCGGTGACATTCTTCCTTTGATTCCGATTGAGGCCAAGGCGGGGGCTTTGGGTTTGCTGGCCATCCCTGCCGGCCTTATTGCCTGGAAAAAACGAAGCAAGAAAAGAAGAGAGAAGGTCAATTCATGTTAACGAAAGAGATTCTATAGTATATAGTATAATATAGGAGTTCTTACTCTGAAAAAGCCCTGTGCCTGGCCGCAGGGCTTTTTAATTGTGATTTATACGGTTCCGATTATATCCCCTTCCTGTTTGAAAGGGCTTTTTCCTTCCTTGCCAATACGGATTTATGGATACAATGTCCCGTGCGACGGTTTGGGTTACCAGGTAGCCGGCCGG
>JAFGGE010000083.1 GCA_016930745.1 Sedimentisphaerales bacterium | reverse complement strand
GCCTGTCGTTGTCATTTGAACGATATGCCCGCTCCATTACTTATCAACACACCAACCCGCTTGGCCAAAACTGCATGAACGCTTACACGGTTTTTACCAGATATCCGATTTGACGGTCCATCTCTTCCAGTACGGCGAAAAATTTCATTTCAAACGGATTATTGGTTACTTCCTTCCATTTCTCAATCGCATTCGGTTTGGGAAGATGAGGATCGTGAACGTCATTGGGAAATAGTTCAATATAGAAAGGTTTATCCCGATGGGCTTGTATAAACCGAACAGCGCGGTCTACATAGGCTTCGATCGATCGATGTTTCGGGGTTTCCTGAATCTTGCCCCGTCCCAGTTTTCTGCTTTGCTCGCATAAATCATCGTTTGGAAACAGAATACGGTCTCCCAGCCCCTCAAAACTAACCAGAGACTCATCGAAGCCGTATTCCTGCGGCAGGGGGGCATCTCCCACATCGCGTCCTCCGCCAATATGCCATTTGCCGAAATGGGCCGTGGCATATCCGGCCTGCTGGAGAATTCGGGCGGTTGTGGGGGCCTTCGGATCGAGCCAGTCGGCCATGCCGCGATCGCGATTGGCCTTTCGCGAGGCCAGGTACGAATAGATCTTCCAGCGATGGGGATACTGGCCTGTCATTACCGCTACACGAGACGGAGAACAAAGGGGGGAATTGGCATAAAAGCTGGTAAGCCGGATTCCTTCGGCCGCCAGGCGGTCGATGTTGGGGGTTTTCACCTTCGGATTGCCGAAACAGCTTGGATCGGCGTAGCCCATGTCATCGATAAAGATGAAAATAATATTGGGCCTGTTGGATTGCCTGTCTGAAAACATGCCGTGGCAACCCAGACATGCTAATCCCCCAATACCGGCCGCGGTTTTGAGAAACGTCCTGCGATTCATTCGATTCAGGCTCCTTTCCCATACCCACGAAATTATACTTCCAGGGCGATTAGATCCTCGTAGCTCTGCCGGCGGCGGATTACGGTAAAGGTATCTCCGTCAACCAGTACTTCGGCCGGCAGGGGCCGGGCGTTATAGTTGCTGGCCATGGTAAATCCGTAGGCGCCGGCGGTAAAAATCGCCAACAGATCGCCTCTGTGCATGGGCGGCAGAGATCGATCCCTGGCAAAAAAGTCCGCGCCTTCGCAAATCGGACCGACGATGTCGACGATCTCGGTTCCTTCCATGGACAACTCTTTTTTTCGCGAAGGAGGAACGAAAGCATTTATTGCCCTGGCCGGCCAGAGGAAGTGAAACGCATCATACAACGCCGGACGGATCAAATCATTCATGCCCGCATCGACAATCACGAATTTTTTACTGCCGCCGGTTTTTGTATACAGGATTCGCGTCAACAAAATACCTGCATTGGCGATGATGCTCTTTCCCGGTTCCAGGATGAGTGTAAGCTTTTTATTCTTCAACAGCGGTATAATCCCGGAGGCATAATCGGACGCCGAGGGGACCGTATCGGATTCGTAATCGGCCCCATAGCCGCCCCCCAGATCCAAAGCCTCAATACGATGGCCCTGCCGACGCAGCGTATCGATCAAGAGGAGGATTTTCCGAACCGCTTGCACATACGGGTCGATCGTCTTGCCCCCCGAGCCCAGATGCACATGGACAGCGCATAAATCGACGGAGTCATTGCCTGCATATTGGGCAAACACCCGTTGGGCCCGTTCGATATCCACGCCGAATTTGGTTTCCTTGATCCCGGTGGTGATATGCCTGTGCGTGCCGGGATCGATGTCCGGATTGACGCGCAGAGCGGCTTTGGCGGATTTACCTTGCTGCTGGGCCAGACGAATCAGGTTTTCCAGTTCCGCCTCGGATTCAATGTTGAAATACCCGATTCCGGCGTCCAGGGCTTCGATGATTTCCGCATCGGTTTTTCCCGTACCGGCATAGACAATCTTCGAGACATCCGCCCCGGCCTGACGAGCGCGGAACAATTCCCCCCCGCTGACGATATCAAATCCGGAACCTGCTTCGGCCAGAAACCGCAGGATATGAATATTGCCGCACGCTTTGATGGAATAGCAGATGGTTGTGTCTAATTCGCCGTACGCCTGTTGGATTTTCGACAGGTGATCCAGACATGTCGCTCTGCTGTAAATGTAGACCGGCGTGCCCACCTGTTCGGCGATCGAGTGAACATCTACATCCTCGGCGAACAAAACGCCGGTCCGATACGAAAATGAATCCATATCTTGATTCTCCCATGGGATTTATAAAGAAGGCAGTATAATCGGATGTCGTGTAATATCAAGCCGGCGGTTCGTATAAATAGGGACCGGCAAAGTTTTTTGCTCTTTTGAATTCCCTCTGCTATAGTGTAATTCATCCGTATGGGAAGGTGTTCTGAAAGAAAAAAATAGTACATTCCGGAGGATCGTATGAGGAAAAAGGTTATCTGGATTCTGGCTTATTGTGTATTCGCGGGAAACATGGCCCGGGCCTTGAGTCAGGAAGAAATCCTCCGCGGGGCCGACGGCCGAATCGAAACGATACGAAAAGGGGATGCCATCCTGACATTGCTGGATGCCGAAGGAAGGCCTCTGCCGGCGAATGTGGAAGTGCAGATCGAACAGACGCGTCATAAGTTTCTGTTTGGCTCGAATATTTTCAAGCTGAATCGGTGCCGCTCCGCGGAGGATGAGAAGGCCTATCGCCGTCGGTTTGCCGATCTGCTGAATTTTGCGACCCTTCCATTTTATTGGTGGAACTACACGCCCCGGCCGAATGAGCCCGATGATGCCCGAACCGAGGGAATCATTGCGTTCTGTAAGGAACATGGGATAACCACAAAAGGGCACCCCCTGGCATGGAACTGGGCGGATCCCCCTTGGCTTCCCGATGATCCGGCCAAAGTGATGGAATTGCAGATGTCCCGGATCGATCGATGCGTTCGGCGGTTTGACGGTTCCATCGATATCTGGGATGTGGTCAACGAGGCGACCCATTATGATCGTCCTGAACCCCGGCAAAGGGCACCGAAACTGACCCGGGCGATTGAACAGATGGGGATCACAGACTATGTTCGGCAGGCCTTTCGAACCGCCCGCCAGGCCAATCCGGATGCTCTTCTGGTGATCAATGACTATCGTACCGATCCGGAATTTGCAGAAAAAGTGATCTCCGAACTGGTCGATAAAGACGGAAAACCGATGTACGATGTGATTGGCATTCAGTCGCATATGCACGGGGGGTATTGGGACGCCAAAAAGACATGGGAAGTATGCGAGTATTTTACCCAATTTAACAGGCCGCTGCATTTTACAGAAGTTACGGTGGTTTCCGGGCCTCGTACCGAGACCGGCTGGAAAACCACTCCCGAAGGAGAAGCGCAGCAGGCCCGGCAGGTTGCCGAGTTTTACACGATTCTGTTTTCCCATCCCGCCGTCGAGGCGATTACCTGGTGGGATTTTTCCGACCAAAACGCCTGGCAGGGCGCGCCGGCGGGTTTTTTACGGGACGATATGAGTCCCAAACCGGTGTATGAGGAGCTCTATAAGCGAATTAAAGGGCAATGGTGGACCAAAACAACGGTACGGACAAATTCGGACGGGCAGATTAAGTTTCGCGGTTTTTTGGGCGATTACAATATTGTCATTAACGACGGCGAAGGGAACATGCAAACCACCTTCTCTCTGGACCGGCGGTCCGGGACGATCGGGGAAGTACGGCTGAACTAAAGCAGGGGCAAAAAAATCAGCACGGGCGTATGAAACAATGGATTTTCATCGGTGCGGGAGTTTTGTTTTTCGGCGGTGTATGCTGTGCAGCAGCGAATGAGGTCGTATCTGTCGACGCAGAGGATTGTCTTGCCTACCTGTTGTCCTGCCAAAAATCCAATGGCGCTTTCGGTCCTCGGGACCAGCATTATACCGATGTGGCCTGGACCTATCCGGCCGTAGCGGCTTTGCGATCGCTGGGGGCGGATGTCCCCAGAGCGCAGGAATGCCTGCTCCATGGGACAGGCGGCGGATCCGGCATGCCGTACTGGACCTATTATCAGCAAACCATGTTACGCAGGTTGCTTTGCCCCTCCCCGGCAGATTCCTTGCTGAGCCCGGACAAGGTCAACAGTATTTCCCTTCGCCATGCTCCGCTCGGCGCCGATTATAGCGTCATCCCCTTTCATCGGGATGATACACAATGTCTTTTTACCGATCTGAACACGCTTTGGTATGCCGTGGCCTCTTTACAGCAGGAGGGAGCGTCCATTCAGAATCATCAATCGATCCGGAGATTTGTGCAGGATCGGCAGGATAAGGAGGCATGTTTTGGAGGGCATCTTATCCCCTCCTGTCATGCCGTCTTGACCCTGTGTGCTCTTGATTGGCCGATTCCCCATACGGATCGCTGCATAGACTGGATACAGCGCTGTCAGGAGCCCGACGGGGGATTTCGTTACCATCCGACATCGGAATCGCTGTCGAATCGGGCGGATATCTGGTACACCTGGTCGGCTGTGCGGGCTTTGCATGTCCTGGGGGTAAAACCTCGCCGGGCCGACGCCTGTATGCGATGGATCAATTCCCTGCAGAACGCCGACGGCGGATTCGGGGATCGGCCTGGCTGGGAGTCCCGATTGTACAGCACCTATTATGCCGTTGATGCATTGCGGCTGTTAACGGGAAATGCCCGACAGGCCATCGTTGAAAAACAGCGTACTATGCCCCGACCGATCGTTGTGAAAGAGAACGAAACCGTTCGTCAATTCTGTCATGTTCAATCGGTGCCTGACTCCGAGTCTCTCAGACGTCTGCGAGAATGGGGACTGGATCTGGTCGCTTTAAAAACCAATCCGGATCGTGTGAGTATCCAGGCCACCCGGGATCTGGCTGGTTATGTTCCCTCTTCATTGGGGATGGAAATCGCTCCGGCTGTTCTGCTGGACTGTCGCAGGCTGCTGCCGCCCCAGGGACAGGATGCCGCCCAGATGGCCCAGATGGTCTTGTCCGGAAAACAGATTACCGAAGCGCAGACTTTTTTTACGCAGGCCTGCAGTTGGCTGGGGCAGGCCATTGCCTGGCCGCAATTTCAAGAACAGGTGCTGGGCCCGTTTCAAGGGATTGACGCCATGTTCCGATGCGAGCATGACTACGATATGGTTAATGCGTATATCCTTTATGATGACGGTCTGGACGGCCGTGCGGGAGTGCATGCCGTGCCGGCGGCGAACATGGGGATCGATTGTATCCGTCAATATCCCTATCGCGAACGCTGGCTGGGAAAACTTCCCTTTGTGGCCGAAATGGTTTTACCGGACAGGCATGCGGCAGACGGTGAGTTGTTCGATCGGAATCGGGTTCTGTTTTTCGGTCGGGACAATACCTTTTCTTCCTTTCTCGATGCGGCGCGCAAGGGGAAAACAGCCTGTGCCATTCGGGATGAAACCATCCCCGGTGGTGTTGTTTATTACGGTTCGGTTGAAATGGTGCAGTCCCTTCGTTTGTCCCGCCGCACATGGCAATGGTGGAGCCGAACAGGCCCGACGGCGGCACAACTCGATTAGTGAAACGGCTTGCCTGCCATCCCATCCCTGGTTACAATGGATGTAAAAAGGAAGGGCTATCATGCGCCGTTTGGGGTGGTTTTTTCGGCTGGGATTGCTGGCAGGGGGGATAACGGCATCGGCCGGCTTTGCTTCGGATCTTTCCTGTCAGGAATTTATACTTCGGCAGCGCAGGCAGATAATCGATACCCCCCTGTCCAACAGGCCTGAAGAAGTACGGCGAATCAGTGAAGAAATGGAGACGCATTTCCCCCTTCAATGGGACTGGATGCTGCAGGATACCGGGGTTGATTTCGGCCGATGGTTTGAGGGGGATTGCGATCCGCTATGTATTCAGCGGGCCATTGAAAAGGTTATCGATGAAATTAGATCAGAAGGTAAATCCTTTATTAAGGAGGTAACGCTTCTTGTTGAAGAAAAACCGTCCTGCGGGGATGTCCGATGGCTGGAATTATATTTTCGGGCATGTCGGCAGCGCCGCCGTATCCGGATGCAAACTTTGCTCCAGCGACACGACCGGATTGTATTCACCAAACATTACAATCTGGGCGGCTCCCATTATGCCTACACGGAAGGCCAGTCCGACGCCCAGCATGAACGGCATTTCCAGCCGGGCAGCGCACTGTGCCTGTTGGAGCTGAATGAGGACGAGCCGGTTGTCCGGACACTTCTGAACGATCCAGGCGGTGTCATTCGCGATCCGGATGTGTCCTATGACGGCAGGAGCATTCTTTTTTCCTGGAAAAAATCGGATCGCCAGGATGATTATCACCTGTATGAGATGGATATCGCTTCAGGTAAAATCACGCAGATCACCTCCGGCCTGGGTTTTGCCGATTACGAAGGGGTGTATCTGCCCCAGGGGGATATTCTGTTCAACAGCACGCGTTGTGTCCAGACGGTGGACTGCTGGTGGACGGAAGTGAGCAATCTGTATACCTGCGACCGGAAGGGGCGTTATCTGCGTCGTCTCAGTTTCGATCAGGTGCATACCAATTATCCGCAGGTGCTCGAAGATGGGCGGGTGATTTATACCCGCTGGGACTATAACGATCGCGGGCAGATTTTTCCGCAGCCTTTGTTTCAGATGAATGCCGACGGCACCGGCCAGACGGAGTTTTACGGCAACAATTCATGGTTTCCGACGACGATTCTTCACGGCCGGCCGATTCCCGGAACGCAGAAAGTCATGGCGATCGCCACCGGCCATCATTCGATCCAGATCGGCAAGCTTATTGTGGTCGATCCGGCCAGGGGGCGTCAGGAGGCCCAGGGTGTCCAGTTGATCGCACCGATTCAAACCACTGAGGCCGTCCGAATCGATGCCTATGGCCAGGAAGGAGATGTCTTTCAATATCCATACCCGCTCGGCGAAGAGGAATTTTTGGTTTGCTTCTATCCCGAGGCGGCCAAACGGCTTCTTGGAAAAAATGAACGATACGATTGGTGTCGATTCAAAATCTATTGTATGACAGCCGATGGGCGAAGAGAACTACTTGCCGCTGATGAAAACACCTCCTGCAATCAGCCGGTCGTACTGGCTCCTCGCCCGGTTCCGCATCTGCGTCCGAGTTTGGTCGATTATACAAAGGACTCCGGCATATATTATGTGCAGGACGTATACGCCGGTCCGGGCCTGCAAGGTTTGCCGCAAGGCAGTGCCAAAAAAATCCGGGTCGTTGCGATAGAATACCGGGCCGCCGGGATCGGTGATAATCGCAGTGGCGGACCCGGTGGCGGCGCGCTGGCCAGTACGCCTGTGTCGATCGATAACGGCTGCTGGGATGTCAAGGTGGTGCTGGGGGATGCGAAGATTCATGAAGACGGCTCTTGCTGTTTTATCGTTCCGGCCCGGACACCGGTGTATTTCCAAGTGCTCGACGGCAAGAACCGGGTCATCCAGTCCATGCGAAGCTGGTCCACTCTGCAGCCGGGAGAAACGTTTTCCTGTGTGGGATGCCATGAAGACAAGAACGATACGCCTCCCTCTGCCGCAAAACCGACGATGGCATTGCGAAACGGTCCCCAGGAATTGGAGCCTTTTTACGGTCCGCCGCGAGGTTTCAGCTTTACCCGGGAAGTCCAGCCGATCCTGGATCGGCATTGTATCCGTTGTCACGACGGCCAGGAAAAACCGGACGGTCCGAAAGGACAATACGCCTTCAGTCTGCTCGATACGCCCCGCCTTGATCCCCAGGCCAAACGCCGGTGGTCGCAGGCCTATCTGACCCTGACCAAGGAAGGCAATCCGAACGAGATCGTGTCATGGCTCAATGTGCAATCGATTCCCCCGATGCTGCCGCCGTATTATGCCGGTTCGGCCCAAAGCAAACTGATCGCCATGCTCGAACAGGGACATCATGAGGTGAAGCTGTCCGGCCAGGAGAGGGATAAACTGGTCTGCTGGATCGATTTGCTGGTGCCGTTTTGCGGGGACTATGCCGAGGCCAATGCCTGGACCGGCGATGAAAGAGACAAATATAACCATTTTGTCGCCAAACGGGAACAGATGGAGCAAGTAGAACGGGAAAACATCCGTCAACTTCTCCATGACCGCGATCTTACGGTTTGGGATCCTATGCAGGGCAGCCCCAGGGCGACACAGGAATGGATACAGGACCGGCAGGCCGTTCGTTTACAATGCCGTTTTGAAGGAACAGAAATAGAGAGGGCAAGCTGGGACCGGACGTTCGATATCGACCTGAGCATGCATAAAGGAATAGAATTCCGGTTCCTGTGTAAAGACCTGTCCCCTGTCTCCTACTTCACCTTCTATTTTCACAGCGGCAACGGATGGTATGCCACCGGTTTTGCGCCGGAGAAGGCGGACCAGTGGCAGACGATCCGGATCGACAAATCCGGCGTGCGTATCGAGGGCGAACCGGCCGGTTGGAGCCGCGTGGATAAAATCCGCCTCAGCGCCTGGCGTGGGCAGGACAGGGATACCAACCTCTATGTGACCGATTTTATGCCTTACGGGGGTCAGGGGCGGATCGTAGTTCTTCGCAACGATGCGGCGATTGCAGCGTCTCCCGGCGAGATGCGCGCGGTGGAACAGTATACCGAGATCATGAGCCAACTGCTTGATGGATTGGCCGTTTCGTATGTGACCGTCAGCGACCGGGATATTGACGCCCAAAAGCTGGCTTCCCGTTCCCTTGTCGTTCTTCCGTACAATCCCGCTCCCGACGCACGAACGGAACAGGAGTTGGCGGCATTTGTCAAAACAGGGGGTAGAATTCTGGCTTGCTATGTTTTGCCTGCATCACTTGAGCCGTTGCTCAACTTCCATCTCGGCCGGCATATGAAACAGGAATTTGCCGGGCAATTTGCCTCGATTCGTCCGGGCCAAGTTCCGTTACAAGGGATCCCTGAACGGACAGGGCAGGCTTCCTGGAATATCCGTCATGCCGTTGGGCTCAACAACAAGGCCCGCACGGTAGCTTGGTGGTATGACAAAGACGGCAACAATACCAACCAGCCGGCCGTTGTGGCCGGGGAAAACGGCGTGTTTGTAACCCATGTCTTGCTGGGTGAGGATGCACAAAATAAATCACGATTGCTTTTATCATTGTTAGGTTATCTAGAGCCTTCCCTGTGGGCTGAGGCCGCCAATGGCAGGCGGGAGCAGGTCGGCGTTTTCGGTTCGTTCAAGGGATTTGATGATGCCGTCAAGGGAATTCGCATGCAGGCCAAGGATATGCCCCAAGCCGAAGAGATGCTGGAAACAGCCCGGAACTTTTACGGTCAAGCCGTGGATCATGTCGGAAACACAGAATACATTGAAGCGATTGCAGCCGCTTTCCAAAGCCAGGCCTCGCTCCTGGAGGCTTTCTATCTTGCCCAGAGGCCCCAACCCGGAGAGCATCGTGCCTTCTGGTGCCATAGCGCCACCGGGGTGGAGCAGATGACCTGGGACCAGGCCATCAAGACGCTCAGCGACAACGGATTTACCGCGATCCTGCCCAATATGCTCTGGGGCGGTGTGGCGTTTTATCCCAGCGATATCCTTCCTGTTTCGCCCGTGGTCAAAGAACGCGGCGATCAGGTTGCCCAGTGTCTGGCGGCCTGTAAAAAATATGGGATTCAATGCCATGTTTGGAAGGTCAACTACAATATGGGCTGGGCGACGGATGCGGCCTTCATGCAGGAGATGAAATCGACAGGACGGACGCAGGTGACGTTTGACGGCAGCGAGGAAGCCCGTTGGCTATGCCCCTCGCACCCGGCCAACAAGCAGCTCGAAATCGATTCGATGGTCGAACTAGTGCGGAACTACGAAGTGGACGGGATTCATTTTGATTACATACGATATCCCGGCAGAGAATCCTGTTTCTGCGAAGGGTGCCGCCGGCGTTTCGAGAAAGTGGTCGGGCAGGCGATTACCACCTGGCCTCTGGATGTTCGAAACGATGACCATCTCAGAGATCACTGGGATGCATTTCGCCAGCAACAGATTACCGACATCGTGGAGGCTGTTGCCACGCAAGCACGCAAAATCCGACCCGGCGTGAAGATCTCGGCGGCGGTTTTCCGCAATTGGCCTACCGACCGCTTCGGCGTGGCCCAGGACTGGAAGCTGTGGTGCGAGAAGGGCTATCTGGATTTTGTCTGTCCGATGGATTACACACCTTCCAACGCCGTCTTTGAGACGATGGTCGCCAATCAGCTCCAATGGGCCGGCAAGGTTCCCTGCTATCCCGGCATCGGACTGAGCACCTGGGCCGATCCCACCGATGCGGCGAGCGTCATCGAACAGATCCAGATCACGAGGAAATATAAAACCGGAGGTTTTACGATTTTCAATTACGGACCAAGCGAAGCGCAGCAGGTACTTGACAAACTGGCAAAAGGAATCACAAAGATAAAATGAATACAAACCAAACCTCTCGAGACGACCGCGGAAGAATCATCCGTTACGGACCGTATCCCGAACTGACCCTAACGTCCGTGCTGGTGGGATATGGCATTGGCGTTCTCATCGCCGTCAGTATTGGTTATGCGGCACTGATTCTGGGTTTTTCCATCGAAGGTTCGGAACTGGCGGCTATTCTGGGTTTCGGCATCCTGCGTGGATTATTGGGGCGAAGCAGTATCGTTGAGAATAACATCAACCAGACCATCGCCAGCGCGGTCAACGGCGCCTCGTCCGGTTTGATGTTTACCGTGCCGGCCCTTTTCATCCTGGGACAGACCGATTTCCATGCGGTATGGATGGTTTTTGCCTGTATCGCAGGCGGTATCCTTGGTATCGCCTTTATTATCCCGTTACGCAAACAGATGATCGACTTTGAGAGGCTTACCTATCCCGGAGGAGTGGCTGTCGCCACGATTCTCAAAAGCCCCGGCGCAGGAATCCGCAGGGCCCGGCTCCTGCTTGTGGGAATCGCCGTGAGCGGGTTGGTGCATTTTTTCTCGCAAGTTCTAGGTTTTGAACTGTGGAATCTGGGAGAACAGATTGGCATGCCCGACTATATGAACGGGATATGGTATGTTTCGCTGATGACGATAGGCGTAGGTTTTATTGCTGGCAAAGGGGGTGTCAGTTTCATCGTTGGGGGCTTTGTCTGTTATTGGATTCTTGCTCCCGTACTTGCTTCTTTTAACTTGCTGCCGAGTCCGGAAGAACTGGCGGCGACAATGCAATTGGAGGAGCACTTACAGCGCACGACAATGACGGCCTATTTACAAAAAGACGTGTTCCGCCCTGTCGGCATTGGTATGCTTATCGGTGGCGCAATCATGGGGATTCTCCTGGCGTTTCCACTCATTGCGAATGCCGTCCGAAGCATGCAGAATGCCGCTCGAACAAAGGCAACCCACGCACAGGATGAGATGCCGATTAAACTGCTCTATATCGGAATTGTCGGAGCCACCATCCTTCTTTTCTTTACGGCGATGGCCAGTGTCCGGGAGATGGGTTGGATCCGGGGCGGAATCATGGCCGTGCTCGGCACGCTGTGGATATGGATAGCCGGGGTCGTGTTATCCGAATGTATCGGTCGGACCAACTGGTCGCCCCTGAGCGGAATGACGTTGATTGCCGTGACCATTCTGGTCATCATCGCCAGGGATCTGGGCAATACGCCGGCCATCCTTTCCTCCATCGTGGTCGGGGCGGCCGCCTGTGTGGCCATGAGCCAGGCCACCGATATGATGATGGATCTTAAAACCGGATATCTGGTGGGCGCATCGCCGCGAAAACAGCAGATGGGGCAGTTCCTTGCGACTTGGCTGGGACCAATCGTGGTTATGGGTCTCATTTTTGTGCTGCACAAGGCATATACGCTGGGCAGCGAGAAGTTGCCGGCGCCCCAGGCGGGCGTACTGGCGGGCATGATACGAGGAATGCTGGATGGAGCGGCGCCGGTACAGAAATATGCCGCCGGCGCCGGACTGGGGGCGCTGCTCAGCGCCAGCGGCATCGGCGGGCTTGGCATCCTGGTCGGCCTGGGTTTTTATCTGCCGTTCCACACGGTTTTAACCTATAGCATTGGGACGGCGCTGCGAGTTTTTACCGACTGGCGAAAAGGGATTCGATTCAGTGAAGAAATAGGGATTCCGATTGCCGCCGGATGTATTGTAGGGGAGGCGCTGGTGGGGGTGGGATTTGCCCTGTATCACATTATTAAGGGAATGGTGCCGTGAGAATAATTGGCTTTCTATGGATTGTTGCCGGATTTATCGTAGGGGCGATGGCCTCAGTGTGGAACAAGGATGCGATCCAATGGTCCTACTTTGCTCCGGCGTTGGGAATGGGTATTTTAGGTGTCATTCTGGCTCGCTTTGGGCATCGTCAAACACACCGCAGCGAAGAACGGCTGACCGCCAATATGCAGGCCGCACAAACGAGTCTGGCCAATATTGTTTCCCAGATGGAAACGATCCAAAATCAGAAGACCTCTATCAGTCCTTATGATGTAAGGCACATGATCGATACGATGGTTTCAATGGATCTGCTGGTCTTTGTGGAGGCCAGGCGGAGTATTGCACATGTATATGGCCTGGCGGCCTATGCCGAAGTGATGAGCGAATTTGCCGCCGGGGAACGCTATCTGAACCGCGTCTGGAGCGCTTCGGCGGACGGGTATATTGATGAGGTCAACGAATACCTGGACCGTTCCCTGAGCCAGTTCAGGATCGCCCGGGAAAAAGTTTCGCTTTTAATGCGAAAACATGTATAATAGGACAGAAAGTCCAGGGGATAACGAGTATTTTCGGAGGATGTGATTATGAAGAAGACGATACAGTGGTCAACCCTCTTTTTTGCTTTACTGGCCTCGATCGGGATTGCCGGTCCCGGCGGGCTCAGCGAGGAGTTTCTCGAAAAAACCCAGTCTTCCTATCGGATGGATTCCCACACCCGCGCGATGTACAACGCCATTACCAATAACAATATCGCCGACCTGGCCCTGAATCGGGGCCTGCTGCGCGAGCACAATGACCTGTTCAGCCACAAAATCAAGACCAAGGGCATCACCAACCAGAAATCCTCCGGGCGATGCTGGCTTTTTGCGGCCTTGAATACCCTGCGTCCGAAGGCGATAAAAGAGCATAAGTTTAAGGAATTCGAGTTGTCGCAAAACCACCTGGCCTTTTGGGACAAGCTCGAAAAGGCCAACGCCTTTCTGGAACGCATCATTGAGCTGCGGGATCGCGACTGTCTGGATCGGGAAATGGAGATCCTCCTGAAAAATCCCGTGCCGGACGGCGGGTGGTGGGAAGGCGCCGTCGCCCTGATCGAAAAATACGGGGTCGTCCCAAAGGACATCATGCCCGAGACCAACAGTTCGGAAAACACATCGGCCATGAACCAGCTCCTGGGCCAGAAGCTCCGTTCGGCGGCGTCCCGATTGCGCAAGCTCCACCAGCAGGGCAAAGAGGTAACCGAACTCCGCCGTGAGAAGGAGAAAACCCTCCAGGATGTGTATCGTATGCTGGCCGTGAATCTGGGCACGCCGCCCCAGAGTTTCGAGTGGCGTTACGAAGACGCCAACTCCGTCGTAACGGATGTCCGCACATTTACTCCGAAGGAATTCTACAGCGAATTTATCGGCCTGGAACTAAGCGAGTATGTCAACGTGTTCAGCGATCCGTCCAAGGAATTCGGCCGTTATTACCGCATGCGGATGACCAGCAGCATCTACGATACCGCCGATGTGCATTTTGCCAATGTCTCCGTCCATACGCTTAAAAAAATCGCGCGCGAATGTGTGCTGAAGGACGAACCGATCTGGTTTGCCTGCGATATGGGCAAGGATCAAAACAGCAAACTGGGCATCATGGCGGCCGATCTTTATGATTATAACAGCATCTATCGCACGGACATGCGGCTGAGCAAGGCGGAGATGGCCTTGTACCGCCATGGCGTGCCCAATCACGCCATGGTCTTTGTCGGGGTGGATATCCGGGACGACAAACCGGTCAAATGGCTCGTGGAAAACAGTTGGGGCGCCGATAAGGGCGCCAAGGGATACTGGACGCTGTACGACGACTGGTTTGACAAACATGTGTACTGCGTGATCGCGAAAAAGAGCGATATCCCGGAAAAAGTGCAAACAATTTACGAACAGGAGCCGATTGTTTTGCCTCCCTGGGATCCGATGTTCGAGGCATTCTGGAACTAACGCCGGCTTTATTGGGCTTCGCCTACGATTGTCGTTTTTCCGCGTACAAGGGAAATCGTCGTTTGTTTTTAACAAACGGCCCCCCTTACGCGTCTTATCCATTACGGAGCGATCCGACCGGTAAGAGAAAGGAATTTTGCCTTTTTCCGGACGCGGTGGTACAATCCTCCAAAAGCAATCTGCATAAGGCGAAAAACCTATGGAATTAAAATACTCTGTGGATGCCAAGGTATATCCTGCCGGGGGCGGGGTCAAGCTGAGCATGACCGATCTGATGGCCTATTTCGAAAAGCAGGGCGCCATGCGCGTCTCGGACCTGCACATCAAGGTCGGCGCCGTCCCGGCCTATCGGATCGACGGCGACCTGGTCAAGCTCAAAGGGGAGATGATCACGCCGGATCTGGCCGAGCAATTGCTGTTTTCCCTGCTGACCGAGCCGGAAATGGAAAAGGTTCGGGCCCATGAGGATCTGGACTGTTCCTATCAGTTCAGTTCGCTTCAGTTTCGCATCAATATCTTTCACGACAATGACGGATTGGCCGGGGCCATCCGCGCCCTGGGGATGGACATCCCCCGTCCGCAGAATGTCGGGTTTCCCAACGATGTCTGGCGCGACATCGTCCGTCAAAAGCACGGATTGATCCTGTTCACGGGAATCACCGGGGCCGGCAAGAGCACGACCATCGCTTCGCTGATTGAGCGAATCAACGAGGACCGGGCCTGTCGGATTATTACGCTGGAAGATCCCATCGAGTATCTTTACAAACAAAAGAACAGCATGATCAGCCAGCGCGAGGTGGGACGCGACGTGCTGCATTTTTCCGATGGCCTGCGCGCCATGATGCGGGAGGATCCGGATGTGATCTTTGTCGGCGAGATGCGCGACTCCGAGACCGTCTCGATGACCCTGACGGCGGCCGAGACGGGGCATCTGGTCTTTTCCACGCTCCATACCCGCGATGCCGTCGGCTCGATCACGCGGATTCTGGACTTTTTCCCGCCGGGCCGGCAGGACGAAGTCTCCAATCAGCTTTCCCTTGGTCTGGCCTATGTGATTTCCCAAAAGCTCATTCCCCGCAAGGACGGCAAAGGCCGGGTGGTGGCCATGGAAATACTCAACAGCAACTATGCCGTCGCCAATCTGATTCGCAAGGGCAAAGTGGAGCAGATTTATTCGATCATCCAGACCAAGACGCGCAACCAGCCCGACGAGAAGATGATCACGATGGAGCGGCACCTGGCCCGGCTGGTTAAAGGAGGCGTAATCGATCTGCTCGAAGCCCAGAAATGGGCCAACGATCTGAACAGTTTTATCGATGCCATGAAAGGAGATGCCGATATAGCGGTTGGCTGATCAGCCATGGCCACGATCACCTTCGATTGTCCGGGTTGCGGGGGGATATGCGGCTTCGATAATAAGCACGCGGGTCGTCTTGCGCGATGTACCCGCTGCCAGCAGCGGTTTATCGTACCCCAGTTCAACGGACAGCCGGCCCAAAAAATAAAGCCTGACGAGGACCAGGGCGAGGCTATCGGAGGATTTTATCATGCCCTTTTCATCGATAATATCGCTTCATTTTTCCGCATCTCCAGTTCTACGCCCATGATATGGATGGCAGTACTGGCCATAGTCCGATTCGCTGTCCGGCACAGGAATTATTCCCTCTCGGTGTATGTGCAGGCTACAGGTAAAACAGCGACTCTGCCCCTGCCCTTTGGTTTGGCGCTGGCGCTATTTCTGACCGGGTGCATGCTCCGTTATTATATGGAACTGGCAAGAAGCGCAGCATTTGAGGAAGACGTCATGCCCGATACCGAGTTTCACTCTCCGGTCCGTTTTACTGCTTCCACGTTCGGGGCCCTCTATTCGTTCTTTGTGATGGGGGCTCTGGCCTGCGTTCCAATGCTGGCGGTATACCTTGTTTTACGAACGCTGGGGCTGTGGAGCGATGTGGAAAGCGATCAGGTTTCCAGGATCGGCTGGAGTGGTCTGGGGATCGCCGCCGTGCCGGGTCTGTTTCTCTTTCCGATGCTGTTTCTTGTGGCTGCGGTGATGGAAGACCTTACGATGCTTTTTGATGTACGATCCCTGTTTCGCCCGATTCGCAAGGCGTTCGGGCCCTATCTGCTCCTGATGTGGACCGTCGCGCCGGTGGTTGTCGTGCACGGATGGGCCTTTGGTTTTGGGTGGGATCGCCGGATCGAGCCGGACATTCTTGTCTTCCGGGCGGTTGTCGCGATCCTGTTGTCGGTCTGGACGCTGGCGACAGCCCGTGGGGTGGGATTGTTCTATCGACACTATGGATGTTACATGACATGACAGAACAGGACCGACAGAGAAGTACGATCGCGTTTCGCTGTCCGCATTGCGGTAATCTCTGTGCGTTTCCGTCGGACTGCGCCGGCCGACGGGCCCGATGTATGAAATGCGGTCAGCGGTTCATTATTCCGGATCGGGACGATGCCGTGCCCGACAAGGTTTCCCGGCGCCATCAAGAGCCGATGGGCGGTTTCTTTTCGTCCCTCTTTGTCCGGACATGGGGGGTATTTGTGCATGGTCAAAGCATTACCATGCTGTTCTTTCTGATTTTCCTGGTCGTTGTTCGGCATTTTCTGGATGGGACCGACTGGAGCATTCAACTGCCGGGTTTTACCCTTCATCTGCCGATCGGCTGGATCGTCATCTTCCTGACATGGGGTCTGCAGGCGTGGTTTTATATGGAGGTGATCGGTACAACTTTTCTGGATGAGGATGAGCTGCTGGAAAGCGAACTGGGCGGGGGATTGGACTTTCTCTGGACGGTGATCAAATCGATTTATCTGTATATCTGCGCGTTTCTGGTGTCGGTGATGCCGTTCGTCCTGCTGGCCAACGGGCTGCGGATCATCGGGCTGGATTGGAAATGGCTGCTGTATCCGCTGCCGTGGCTGGGTCTGTTGACGCTGCCGCTGGTGCTGCTGATCCTTTCGACCGGGCAGGAGCTGTATCAGGTTTTTCGGCTGGATCAGATCGTCGTGCCGATTTTCAGGGCGTTCGGACCGTATGTCGTGGTGGTGCTGCTGGTGCTGTTGGCCGTTGCGGTCGAATGGCTTACCAAGACCAAAGGCCGACTGGATGAGCCCTCTGCAGGGACCGTCTGGCTGCATCTGGCCGGCAATATTGCCGCCGCCCTGCTGAATGTCTTCGCCATGCGGGCTATCGGCCTGTTCGGACGCCATTACGAATGTTACCTGCCCTGGCTCAGGGAGTGATGTAATGTTGGAGTTAGAGAACGGGATTATGATTGAAGATCGCTGGCTTGACTTTGCCTTTTCGCGCAGCTCCGGTCCGGGCGGGCAGAACGTCAACAAGGTCAATACACGGGCAACTGTGCTGTTGAATCTGCAAGCATGTCCCGCTTTTACCGATTCGCAAAAGAGTCGGATTCGAAGGCGACTTGCTTCGCGGATCGACAGCCGGGGCCGGCTGATGGTCTCCTCCCAGGAATTCCGCTCCCAGACGGCCAATCGCAACGCCGCACTCGAGCGGCTTGTCGAACTCTTAAACGAAGCCATGAGAAAACGTCCTGCGCGAAAAAAAACCCGACCTTCTCGAGCCTCCGTCGAGAGACGTCTGAAGGCCAAAAAACACCGCAGCCAAATCAAACAATCCCGTTTTCATCCAGGCCAGGAATAGGATCTCCCCTTTTCCTTTCCCTATCGCAAGACGGCTATTGTCCATCCGGTTTGGAGTCGGCTACACCTTTGTAAGGGCGGATTGAATGCGGTGTAAACCTTCCTTCAATCTACTTTGGGGGCAGCCGAAGTTGAGCCGTACAAAACCCGGTCCGTCGAATTCGTTTCCATCCTGCAAGCCCACCCCGGCCTGTTCGAAAAACGCCGCCGGTTCGGGCAAATCCAGCGCCCTCACGTCGATCCATGCCAGATACGTTGCCGACGGAGCGATCATGGATAAGCCGGGGGTCTCTTTGACGGTTTTGACGACCCGATCACGGTTGGACCGCAAATAGGCCAATAGCTCCTGCCGCCATGGCTCACAATCGCGATAGGCCGCCAGGCAGGCCGCATATCCCAGCGCGTTGACATGCGGAACGATGCCGGCCCGGGCCTGGGCGAAGCGGCGCCGCAGATCGGCATTGGGGATGATCGCCAAGCCGCAGTTGAGTCCCGGAAGATTGAACGTCTTGGCCGGCGACATCAGGGTCACGGTGCAAGCGGCTATTTCTTCGTGGATCGAGGCGATGGGTTTGTGGCGTACAGGATCCAGAATCAGGTCGCAGTGAATCTCATCCGAGCAGATCAGAATCCGGTTCTCGATGCAGATGCGGGCCAGCGATTCCAGCATGTCGGGCGGAAAAACCGCTCCGACCGGATTGTGGGGATTGCACAACAATAATACCTTTGTCCGGGGCGTAATACGATTCCGAAACGCTTCCAGATCCAGGGTGTATTGGCCCTTTTCCTCCCTCAGAGGGCAGCAGATCAATCGGCGGTCGGTTCGTTTCGGCGCCGACAGAAACGGCGGATACACCGGCGTAAAGACGATCACTTCGTCTCCGCCCTGTCCGAACGCCCGGCACATCAGATGCAACGCGGGAACCAGACCGGGCAGCCAGACAATCCACTCCGGCCGGATCGTCCAGTCATAATGCTCGCGGCACCACTGCACCACAATATCGGGAAGTCCTGCCGGAGCTAAGGCATATCCGAATACCGCGTGCTCGATTCGCTTGTGCAGGGCCTCGAGAATCGGCGGCGCGGAGACGAAATCCATATCCGCCACCCACATCGGAATCACATCCCGCCCGCGGTACCTGCCCCATTTGAGGCTGTCGGTTCCGCGCCGATCCGGCGCTTTGTCAAAATCATATTGTCCGCTCATAATTGCAAAGCCTACGCGGAATCGGTCTTTCATGCAATGGCCTGGATCCAAAGAAGGCTTGGATTTCTCCTTGTGATCCGTTAGAATTCCCTCCGGCCCGGCGAGGGCGAAGCGACCGTATCAGCGAGAGATAGAAGGAAAGGGAAAACGTTGGTCTATTTGGCAGCCATTCTCGTGTATTTATTCGGTTTGGCGGTTCTGGCGATGTCCCGGGCCGGCAAGGTCAAAACCGAGGCTGATTTTGCCGTGGCAGGCCGTTCGCTCTCGCCCTGGGTCATGGTATGCACGATGCTGGCCGTCTGGATCGGTACCGGTTCCATCGTCGGAAACGCCGAGCAGACGTATAAGGATGGCATGGCCGCCCTGATCCTGCCGGTTGGCACCTTCATCGGCATGATCCTGTTGTCTTTTATTGCCGCCCGAGCCCGAAACATCGAGGCCAGCAGCGTTCCGGAGATCATCGGTGGCCGCTTCGGACAGTGTGCCCGCGCCCTGGCCGTTGTCTCCCTGATCATCGCCTATATGGTCATCGTCAGCTACCAGTTCAATGCCGGCGGGGCCGTTTTGGAAGTCATCACGGCAGGTCGGGTCAACGCGCAAACCGCTACCATCATCGCCGCCGCCTTCATTATCCTGTTTACCATGCTTGCCGGACTGATGAGCCTGGCCTATATGGATATCGTCACCGGGATCATTATCACGGTGACGTTGCTGATCACCTTTCCCATGTACTGGTTCAAGGCCGGCGGATGGAGCGGTATGCAGCAAGCGTTCCTGGCCCAGGGGCGGGCTTGTCACACGCAATTCTGGGGTGTGTATTCGCCGGTCACTCTCATTAACTTCTGTTTACCCGTATTTTTACTGGTGCTGGGCGACGCCAATCAGTATCAGAGAATCTTCGCCAGTCGCAACGCCAAAGGAGCCACCGCGGCGGTGACGATGATGATTTTCGCCGCCCTGGCGATCGAATTGCTGATTATCGGATGCGCTTGGATCGCCTCGAGCATGACGCCCGACCCGGAAAACGGCAAATACATCCTGATCTATGCCGCCCGTCATTATCTTCCCCTGCCGCTGGGATGCTTGTTCATGATCACGGTCGTGGGGATTATCACTTCAACCGCCAATTCCTTCCTCCTGGTGCCTTCGACCACATTTATCACCGATGTCTATCTGAATTACATCCATCCCGGGGCCGATCAAAAAAGAACCATTTTTCTGAGCCGGCTACTGGTCGTGATATTCGGCGTCATCGCCTATCTGGTCTCTTTGGCGTTTGCCGAATCGACCGGATTTTTCGAAAAAGCCCTCTACGCTTTTACGATCTATGGCGCTTCGATCACTCCCACCCTGGTGGCGGCCATCGTCTGGCCGCGAGCCACCAAAGCCGGAGCGATCTCGTCGATTGCCTCCGGTACGGTCATGGCCCTGCTCTGGTCCGAAGCCAGGACCCTGCGAGCTCTATTGCCGGGGGAATGGTCCGGCCTTAAAGCGGTCCTGCCCGCCATCACAGTATCGACTCTGGCATTGGTCATCGTCAGCCTGCTGACCCGTCCTGCACCGGCCAAAACGCCGGCGACAGAGTAAGGTTTAGGAAATCTCCTTGTCGTGTTCGAAGGGACTGGTGGCGATCGAGAAAGGACGGTCGCGTCCGATATTATTCAGCAATCCGACCGCGATCAGGCTCACCAGCAGCGAGGACCCCCCGTAACTGACCAGCGGCAGCGTCAATCCCGTAATCGGCATCAGCCCCAGCGTCATCGAGACGTTGACCACCACCTCTACGGCGAACATCGCCACGATTCCCACGGCCACCAGCCGCCCGAAAGGTTCGGTATTCTGCCAGGCGATCTCGATCCCGCACAGCAGAAGAACGGCGTACAGGAACAGTAAAACGCCTCCCCCGACCAGTCCGAACTGGTGCGCGATAATGGCGAAAATAAAGTCGTTCTGCCGCTCCGGCAGGCGTATTCGGTCCGGCAGGTTATGCTTGATATTGAAGTCGTGCCGGATATACGGCCCCTGACGATACCCCTGTCCCCAGATTCCCCCCGAAGCGATCGCCCGCTTGGAATGGGTGATCTGATACCCCTGATTCCTCTCCCAGTACTTGATATTCTGTGTCGATCCGGCCAGGATCGTCGCCAGCCTTTCATTATGATACGCCTTGTTTCGAATCGTCTCGTTCTGCAGCAGCACGCTGGAAAGCCGCATACGCTGGTAAGCGTGCATCTTCATCCACATGATAGGACTGGCCAGCGTCGCCAGCAGAATGATAATCAGTAAATGCTTGATCCGGGCCCCGGCGACAAACAGCACCACAAACAGTACCGGCATCATCAGCATCACCGTCCCCAGATCCGGCTCCAGCAAAATCAGCCCCATCGCCAGAAGCGTCAGGGCGAACGGCCCCACTAAACCCTTGAAATGCCGATAGTTACTGCGAAATCGAAGATACCACCCCAACGCCATGATAAAGGCGATCTTGCAGAATTCCGAGGGCTGTAACTGGAACGACGACGAGCCGAATCCCACCCGAATCCACCGCCGGGTTCCGTTAATTACCGGCACAAACGGAATATCGATAAATTTATCCAGCAGCAGAATCGCCAGAATGACCAGGACCCCCCCGTAAATCCAGTAACTCAGCGGGCCCAGCCAGCGGTAGCTGAACAGATTGACCGCCGCGGCGCAAAAAAAACCTGCCACCGCAAAAATAACCTGTTTTTTCCACAGCCCCGACGGCACCGAAAGCCGGGTGTCCGGGTCCGGATTCAATGGGTTTCCAGTGGCGTAAATGTTCAATATTCCTGCGGTTACGAGTAGTATCGTCGTGCCCAGAAGGATCATCCTGACCAGCAGCAATCGTCCTGAAAAAATCTTTGCCATAACAGGATAATATCGCCCGACCGGCTTGAAAAATACAGCATTTTCCGATAAAATGAACTTTGTCAGGAAACCCAGTCATACTGGGCAGCAACAAGTGGCAGCCTTTTGGCCGGTCAGTTTTAAGAAAGGCAGGGTAATGACATGGGCAAGGCCAAAGGGCTGGATTAGGGGCAAATTCAGGATAAGTCCGATAGTGATTTGGGTGACAGGACAGGAAATTTGAAAAAAACTATAAAATTTTTATTTTTCCCCTTGCCTTTTTTGGCCCTGTAAGGTAGGATAAGGCTTATGAGATGGGGCCCGATTTCCGGGTTCTACGTCAAAAAATAATGGATGGATGGTGATTTGCGGAGGTACGCGGAAAAGCATGGCAGGGGAGTCGGGGTGATTCATACCGGCAAACAACTTTCAATGTGATGACCCTTCGTGTTTTTCGGACGTATGGATTTTGCGTTATACTCTGCGGAGCGGAATTCCGCAGGTGAGAAAAGTTAAGAAGAAGAGAAGAAGAGAAGAAGAAGAGAAAGGATGGTGTGAAATGAGAAAGCTAGCATTGGTGCTCGTGTTAGCAATGGCAGTCCCGGC
>JAFGGE010000005.1 GCA_016930745.1 Sedimentisphaerales bacterium | reverse complement strand
CACCAGCCCTACGCCGACCGCTTCGGCCGGCGCATGGGGACCTCCATCCCCGGCGTCTTTGTCGATAACGAAGGCGACTACGGCTACAAGCTCGCCTGGTCCGATCATCTCGACCGACGCTACCGGGAAAAATGGAATAGCGACATCCGCCTGTGGATGCCTCTCTTATTCGATCAGGATGCCGAAGGCCTCTACGCCAAGGCCCGCTGGGAATGGTTCGAGGTCGTTTCCGACATCTACAGCGAATATCTCGGAGCCACCAACCGCTGGCTTGCGGAGCGGGGCATGTACTGCATTTCCAACCTGTGGGAAGAGAGCCTGATGTGGCAGGCCGGCGCTGTGGGCGATTTTATGAAGACCCAGCGGTCCTATTCCCTGCCCGGCACCGACTGCCTGGGCCTCAACGCCCTCAAGCCGCACGACTTCAAGGAGACCCAATCCGTCACCGAATTCGAAGGCCGGCGGATGCAGAGCGAGATCATGGGCGCTGCGGGGTTCTGGGGATTCAATCCCATCACCATCAAGCAGGTCGCCAACGCCGTCACGGCATGGGGGATCAGCCATGTCGTCCCCCACGGCATTTTCACCACCCGCAAGCTGGAAGGAAATCCCTGGCTGCCCGACTGGTACGAACAAAATCCGATGTGGCCCTGGCTGCACCTGTGGACTGACTTTGTCCGCCGGGCCAGTTTTATCAATTCCCACGGCCATACCGTCGCCGATGTGCTGTTGCTCAATCCCATGGACAGCGTCTGGGCCCTGTCCGGCCCCGGAGCGTTCGATCCGTCCCTGGAAGGCCGCGTCCCGGTCCCTGCCGTCATGCCCCTGCAAGGGCCTGAAAACGTGGAACAAACCCCGGAAGAATTCAAGAAAAACAGCGCCTGGTGGTGTCCGCCCAAGATGGACGAATGGTTCAGTCAGCAGGTCCGGGACATTAATGCAGCCTACAGCAGCGCCATTGACGACCTGACCAATGCCCGGATCGAATTCCTGATCGCCGACCGACATTATATGGGCCAGATGCAGCTCGAAGGTAAGACGCTGGTTCGTCCCCCCTTCCGTTTTAAGGCGGTCGTTCTGCCTCCCATGGTCGTCCTTCCTTATGAAACCGCCGAAACGATCCTCCGTTTTGCCCGCGTCGGCGGCTATGTCTACGCCCTGGGCAGTCTGCCTTCCGGGTCGGTGGAAAACGGCATGAACGACCTCGCCATGCAACAGCGGATGCGCGAGCTGGAAGGCCTGCCCACCTTTGTCCGCTGCCCGAACGGCATCAAGGAAATCCTTGCCAGGGGCACGCCCGGCCTGCAATCCCATACCGAGTTCTACAAAGGCGAGTTTGACATGCTCCAGCAGCACCGGCAGATCGACGGGCAAGATTTCTTCTGGCTGGTCAATAATACACATAAAAGCCAGACCTGCACCCTGCGATTTCCCGGCTTGCAGGGCCGGTTCCAGAAATGGGATTGCGAAACGGGAAGCCGAACCCCCCTGCCGTCGACCCCTGTCGTATCCGGCAGCTTGGTCCGACTCGATTTTGATCCGTATCAAGCCTACTGGGTGGTTCACGATTCGTCGCAGCCGCCCCTGACCGAGACCGGACCGAAACCCGAGGCCGTTGTCCTCCAAACATTGGAAGGACCATGGACGGTGCAGATCGATCCTGCGATTCAGCCGCCGCTGGAACACAAACCGGTTATCCCGGAGGGATTGATCGCCCCCAATACCCAAACCAAGCCGCTGGATAACTGGCAAGGCTGGGGTCTGGAGCGATTCAGCGGATATGTGGATTATTCGATCACGATCCATGTTAAATCCGCCCAGGGCCGCTTTATACTGGATCTGGGCAAGGTCCGGCACCTGGCCGAGGTCTGGATCAACGGCCAATCCCTAGGAAAACGCCTCTGGCCGCCATTTGTCTTCGATGTGTCCGAGGTCCTCCAGACGGGCAAGGAAAATCAGATTCGCATCCGGGTCGGCAACCTGATTAATAACAATTACGGCCAGGAAGCCGAATCCGGCCTCTTCGGACCGGTCCAAATCCTGCGAAGATAGTAGCGATTGATTATTGATGATTTGGAAAACAGACAGCCCATTGTCATTCCCGCGAAGAGCCTGCCCCCGGCTGGAACGGGGGCGGGAATCCAGTCTTTTTTACCTAGTTGTAGGATGAGCCGTGCCCATGCGGAAATGTTATTGTTTTGCCACAGAGGGCACAGAGGAAGGAGAGAATACATATAAAGACAGCCGGGCGCTAGAGTATAACCGTCATCCCAACCAAGCGAAGCGAGTGGAGGGATCTGCCGAGATCGGAAAGGAATTCGGACAACGTCAATTTCTCGACCTTTGATTCTCCCCATGCTCCCGGTAGATTCCTCATCCCGGACAAGCCGGGATACGGAATGACGGTACTTTTCGACCGGGCGCCATGCCCACACGGTTCTTATGAAAAAGAGGGACTGGTACGTTCGTCCTTTAGGACGGTTGTACCTGTCCCCTTTTTCGAGAAGAAGCACGGGCTTCCTGCCCATGATTCATGGCCTGGAAGGCCATGCCACCTCAATCTATTTGGTCGCTTCCTCGACGATGCCGATTTCCTCGTCGGTTAGGCCGTACAGCTCGTAGACAAGGGCGGCGATCTGCCGCTTGATCGCTCGCTTCTCCTCCGGCGTCCGGTGAGTCTTTAGAGATTTGTGAAGGTCGAGCATGGTCCGGACAAGAGAGACCATTTTGTCATGGAGGGATTGCGAAAAAGAATCATCCGAAGAAATAGCCTGTTCTCTTCTTTCTTTGACAGGATGTTCAGGAGGGGTGTCTTATTACTACAATCCCGACAAGACGCTGCAGGAGGCCCGGGCGGATTGGAACAAGTGCAATGAAGATCTTCTGCGTATCACGTTCAACGGGCAAGTCGTCGAAAAGGAATTCGTCCTGGAACATTTCGAGGATCGGGCCCATCAATGTATGATGGGCAAAGGGTATCGTCTTATCGAAAAGGATACCATCGAAGGCATCCAATACGAGTCCGACAAGAAGGGGTACATCAAATACGGCGCAGCAGGTCGATAATATCCTCTTGAATCAAACTCGCATCTCAAGAAAGACATGGGAACTGTCCTTGATCCCCCAAGGAAATTGGAAGAAATTTATTTTGTTGGAAT
>JAFGGE010000082.1 GCA_016930745.1 Sedimentisphaerales bacterium | reverse complement strand
CGGAACCAGAATCCGCGCCCCCCTCCGCCGCAATCAATGATGGTCCGTTCGGGGCCGAACTCGCTGCGAACGGTAATGGCTTTTGCACCGAGGTCCAGATCCATGTTGCCCGGTCCGCCGTATGTGCCGAAGCTGACGACAACTTCGTCCCCGTCCGCGGCCGCGTCGATTGCATCCTGAATCGTCGGATACAGCGTGGCTCGATCGCCGTTGATCGTGATCTCGCCTTCCTGGAACGGATCTTCGATGATCTCACGGAACCGAACAACCACCCGCGAATCGGCTGCTAAAGTGATGGTATTCGCAGTCAACGGAGGCGTCGTAAAATCGTCATCCGTGCCGTGCCATAGCTGGACTTCATAGCCCGGATCCGGCGTGGCGATCAGGTCGATAACCGTATCGGCCTCATACCAGCCGCTGGCCGGTTCCAGTGTTCCATGAGGCGGCCCATCGGGGGAATACACGACGGTTTCAAGCCAGTACACCGGATATCGTTCGAACTCGACGGTCACGATTTTATCCCGGTTCATTGTGACCGTATTAAACAAGTCGGTATTATAGATGATAAGATCGCCCGCCTGGAAAAGGATATCCAGATCGGTATTGGTCCACCGTTTGACCTGATATCCCGGATCCGGGATCGCCTCCAGCTCCACCACGGTATTTACCGGCACCGTAAGGCGATAGGGAACCACGGAGCCGTGACCGGTCAGCACTTCGCAGCGCAGCGTTACATGCGTCGCGTTGGTCAGGGTGACGCGCACCGTTTGTTCGCCGGTCATGGTGACATAGGCCACCGTGCTGCCGGTGTCGGTGTACAAAACATCGTCATCGGTCCCCTCCCACGAATCCACCCGCCAGCCGTCCGCGGGGGTAACTGTCAGCATGACCTGTTCTCCCAGATTCTGCGGTCCGGAAACCGGCGTGATTGTGCCCTCTCCAATCACCTCCGTTGTGAGAACTGCGGTAGGCACCTCTCGCAGCGACAGGGTGACCTGCTTGTTGGAAGTCATCTTGACATACGTTGTCTCGTTCATCTCCCCATCAAGCTCCGTCCCGGTCCATTGCTGGACCTTGTAGCCGACCGGCAGAACAGCCGTCAAAACGACCTCGGTATACGCGGTAAAGATCCCGCCGTCCGGGGTAATTTCTCCGGGAGCAGAATCAAGTATTTCCGTGGTGAGCGCATAGGTCGCCGCCTCGGCGCCGCCGGGGTAATGATATCCCAGATCCGCCGGGGCCGTATCGAACAGATTGTCGGTTCGCGTAGTGCCCTCTTCCAGGCCGATGGCCGCCAGATCCACACCGGGATCGCCGGCATCAATGCAGGGGCTGCTTCCCGTCCAGACCTGACCGGCGGAGGCGTTACTGAGGTAATAATCGCCCAGCGAACCGGTATAGAAACGGGGATCCTGGGCGAAATTGCCTTCGCCTGCCGTGCCGTCCTCGACACAACAGTAATTGCTCAGAACGCCCAGAAGATCATGGGTTCCGTTGTTCCAGAGAATACTATGGCTGACCGTGGCCAGGGCGCTGGTCAGGTCCGCCCGGATCGCAGCGCCGTACAGATCGTCTTCCACCTGGTTTCCCGCGATCGTACAAAAGCTGATTTGCGGGGCGCTGGACTGAAAAATATTGATCGCCGATCCGTACTGAGCGCTGATATTATCCACGATCAGGCAGTTGAAAATGATCGGAGAGACGTTTCCCGGGATCGTAGCGCCGCAGCTTTCGATGCCGCCGCCCTGCCCGGTATGGATCACCTGCCCCTGGTACTCCCGCACCTTCAGGGCCATATTGCCCTGGATGACACATCCGGTAATCGTCGGAGCGGCGTAATAGCAGTCGATGCCCCCGCCGAATTCGGCCTGACAATCGCGGATGACGCAGTTTTGAACCGTCGGAGAGGCATTGTCGCACTCAATGCCGCCGCCGAATTCGGCCAGACCGTTCTGGATCGTCACTCCCTCCAGAACCGAATCCGGCGTCTCAGCGGTTTGAAAGATGAATCCCCGTCCCTGCTGCTGGCAATCGATAATACAGGTGGCAGGCCCTTCGGCGCTGCGCACTGTGATCGCCTTTCCGCGAAAGTCGATATTGAAGTTGCCCGCCCCGACATAATTGCCGGGCTGGATAAGGACAACATCTCCCGCCGAGGCCGCGTCAATGGCGGACTGGATCGTGGGATAGGCGGTCGGCACCACCCGATCGACGGCAAACACAGAAGACAGAAACAGACATAACGTTACTGCAATGAATGATTTACGCTGCATGGCGACACCATCCTCAAATAGGGTATTTCGAACTTCCGTATCCAAACGGGATTCCATTTCGATAGCGCAATAAAAATTGCATAGACCCTCTACAGCGGGCCCTGCATCTAAAAAACATCGCTATCTCATCGGATTTAATCTGGAACAAGTTTAGGCTAAGTCTATCAGAAGAAGCCACCCAATGTCAAGTCTAAATGATCCTGAGTCGATCTTATGGGACTTGATGGTTTTTTATCGGACCCCGCTGCCGTATTCATCCCCCATCACACCGCACGTCCTATAGTATGAACTTGACCAATACTGTTAAGATAGGGAGTTCCAGCGAGAAGGATATGTTACGAATTTTTTCAAAAAATGAACAATTTTCAGCAGAATCCCGCTTCCTTACGCGAACGCTCACTACGAAGAGAAGGCAGGACGGTATTTGAGATTATGTTTTGGAAGGACCGATAAAAACCAGCATAAGCCCTTCATCAAAAACAAGATGGGAACCATCGTTATCGGCCCAATGGCCTGTCTTTCAATTCCACCGCATCCGGTCCCCGCAGGTACACCGGAAGGAGAGCCGCAGGATCGGAAAACAAACCCCGCAAAGCCCGTAGGCGCCCGATCCGATAGACTTCGCCGGCCGACGGAGTCCAGTAGGATTCAGGGAGAAATCGAACCAGGGGACCGTCAAAACGATCCTTGTAGAAAACCAGCCCCTCTCCAAGCAGCCAGATCGGCTCTAACAGTGCTTTCACCCTTTCCATAAAAACCTCCGGCCCAGCCAGAGAATCCTCCATCAGCCGAATCCAACCCACAGGACTGTCCTGGAATGCCGCCACATAGAACTGGCCCCGTTTGGCGTCCAGAATGGTCCCGATTCGAGCAACTTTCGTTCCTGTTTCTGCGATAAATCGGTCCCCATTGGCCGCCAACACCTCCATTGTGCTGACACAGACCAGTCGGGCCCCCGTGCAGAACGCGAACATCTTGGCCACAGTAGCCGAGATTCGAAGGCCGGTAAAACTTCCCGGGCCAATGGCCAGATAAACATGTTCAACCTGATTGGCTTTTTTGCCGGCTTGTCTCAACAAATCCTGGATCGCAATGCTCAGTTCGGCACTTTGGCGGGCGATTCCCGAAAAGTCCCTCCCTCCCAGGATGGTATCCCCCATACCCAACGCGACCGAACCAAACCGTCCCGATGTGTCAATCGCAAGACAAACGCTCTGCTCGTAAATGTCCGCCATATCCCTTCCACGCCGGTCCTTCAAACCGGTCGGGGCCTTCGAAATTCCCAAATCCAAATGGATGGCACGACCGATGCCGAGAATATAGCTTCTATTCCGATGGACGGCAATGCTTAGGAAGGAATGATTTGGTCGTTTTTTTCTCTTGCATAAAGCGATCTTTATGCTTACACTGAAAAAACTATTGGTAGGGATTCGGTGCAGTCGGTATGGAAACAGTTTTATATCTTCATTTAAGATAACTGGAGGCACATGGTGACCAGAAGGGTTAGCTCACCAGGGGTTTTGGCATGGAACACTCTGGCAATACTCACGGTTTTCCTCGGTGTATTCTGCATCTTGGCGTCCACTCAGGGTCAGCCGGCCACAAAAGAAGAGTCGCTGCAGCAGCGGGCCCGTATGGAGATCAAAATCGCTTCCGAACAGGTCAAACGGGGCCTGTTCAAGGAAGCGGAGGTGCAGTTGGCCAAAATCCGCGAAACGTACGGAACGAATATCGCCGATCGAGACAAAGTCGACCTGGACAAACTTTCCGAACAGGTCGCCACAGCGCTGGCCTCTCGTACCGCGATCATCGAAAAACGCCGGCAAAGCGACCAACTGGCGGCCGAGGAGAATTACGCCGGGGCGGTCGCGGTGCTGCAGGAAATCCAGGCAAGTCCCTATCTGCGCCCCGCCGAACAGAGCCAGGTGGTCGCCTCGATCGAAGAACTGCAGGCCAAGGCCCGACAATATCAGAAACAGGTTCAGGAATTGTTCAATAAAAGCCTCCGCCTGTATGAGCTGAAAGATTACGACAAGGCCAAACTCGGTTTTGAAGAAGTCATCAGGACCGGCCTGCCGGCGGTTTCGAAAGACGGAAAAACCGCGCAGGATTATCTGGTGATGATCGCATCGGCGACGAGCGCCCCGGCGGCGGCAGAACCCGCCAAAACCGAAAGCATCGGCGTCATTCTGGTGGAAGACGGGATGACGGCCGCTCCCCAAAAGGCCTCTATCACACCGCCGACAAACACGGTATACGAAATCCACGCAGAGTTAACACCGCCGTTATCCAAACCGCCAAGCAAGCCGCAAGCACAACCGGAGGTTACACCAGAAACCAAACCCATAACCGTAACCGAACCAGTAGCGGCCCTAAAGGTCGAACCGGTCCAGCCCGCGGCGCAACCGCAGCCAATACCGGAAACCAAACCGGTTATTGTCATACAAACCGATACGGAATCGCAGACGCAACCGGAGACCCAACCGGTGCAGGACATTCAAACGCCGGTCGAACCCGTCGCCGAACCGGCGCCGGCGCTGCCCAAAGATGCGTATTTGAATCAGGTGCTTCGAGAACAGAAAATTCAGCGCGAATACACCAGGGCGATCGTTCTGGACGCGGCTTCCAAGGCCGAAGACCTGTTGGAAAAGAAGCAGTTCAGCCAGGCCCAGCAAGCGCTGGCCGCCGCGTTCCGTGTGGTCGAAAAGAATCGCCTGCTCCTGGGAGATCAATATAAAAGTCATATCGATGCACTGAACCACCTGCAGGATCGGATCAACCAGCAGCAGACACAATGGCGGGAGGCCGAAGAGCGGAGAATTCAGAAGGACATCGAAGAACGCGCCAAAGCCCTTACGACAGAAGCCGAGCAGCAGCGGCAACAGGCCGTCAAAGACTATATGACGCGGGCCCGCAATTTCAGCGAAGAAAAACGATTTGACGAAGCCCTGGGGCAAATCGAGCAACTGCTGGTCGTCGATCCGAGGAACAATGACGCCATGCTGCTCAGGCAGATGCTGGAAGACACCATTCGCTGGCGCACAGAGCTTCAACTGAAGAAGGAAAGCGAAAAGCACGAGATGGCTCTGCTGGTGGAAACCTATAAACAGGGCGTTCCCTATGAGAATGAAATGAATTATCCGCCGGACTGGAAAGAAATCGCCGCCCGCCGAAAACAGGCGGTCAGCGACGGGCGCAGCCCGGCCGATATCGCCGTGGATCAGCAGCTTTCCGAAGTGGTCAATCTTACCACTCTGACCGAGCAAACCACGTTATCGGAAGCCGTCGAGATCCTGCGGAACAGCGTTGAGCCGCCGTTGAATATGGCGGTCCTGTGGCGTGATTTGAACGATACGGCGTTTATTACGCCGGACACCCCGATTCAGATGAGCGGTGCCGGTTTGACCTCGATTCCCCTCAGGACAGGTCTGGATCGTGTCCTGCAGGCCGTCAGCGGACCGCAGGCGCTGTCCCCTCTGGCGTATACCATCGAAGACGGAATCATCAGTATTGCCACCCGCGATTCTCTTCCGACTCGGTTTGAAAACCGTGTCTATGATGTCGGCGAATTGCTCAGTCCTCCCTCATCCGGATATAGCCAGATGGGCGGCATGGGCGGGGGCATGATGGGCGGCATGGGCGGCAT
>JAFGGE010000081.1 GCA_016930745.1 Sedimentisphaerales bacterium | reverse complement strand
GGCCGCTACAAGGATAGTCCGCCCTCCAAAAGTCACCGCTGCAGCCACGTCGAATCGTAAAAAACCTCGCTTGTTTTGGGACTAGTCGATCGACCTGTTCGTCACGAAAACCGTGTCCGCCGCCTTTGACGATGTGAAATGTTACCGGCACACCCGCTTTTTTTAATGCCTCAGCCAGGATTACGCTCTGATTGTGCGGAACCAGAGGATCCTTATCGCCATGGCAGATCAGGAAGGCGGGATCATCCCTGCTGATATAGGTGATCGGATTGGCCCTGGCACAGGCGTCCTTGTTTTCCTGGATTGGCCCGCCGATAAGCTTTGCTTCGGGCGAATCGTTCGCATCGTGCTTCATCTGGCTGTCGAAGGAGCTCATTTTGGTAAAATCGGTTGGTCCGAAAAAATCGCAAACCGCCTGGACTCTGCTCAATACATGTAAATTCGGTCCTTTGTCGAACTCCTTAATATCGCCTGTTGTGCCCAGCAGGGCGACCAGATGCCCGCCGGCCGAAGCGCCCCACACGCCGATCCGATTCGAATCGAGGCGATATTTCTGCGCGTTGGCCCGCAGGTAACGGATGGCCGTCTTACAGTCTTCGATTTGTGCCGGGAAAATCGCATGCTGACTGAGCCGATAATTGATACTGGCCGCCGCGAAACCCCGTTGCAGGAAGGCTCGTGCGGGGCAATTATTCTTGTTGCCTCCCAGCCAGGCCCCTCCGTGTACCCATACGATGATCGGCAAGGATTTCCCCTTTTCATAGTTGGCAGGGAGATAGAGATCCAGTTTCTGCCTTTCGTGGCCGCCTGGCACGTATTCGATATCACGGAACGCTACAGTGCCGTCCGGCAGGACCGAGCGATTTCCTACCTGTATCGGAACAGAAGGCTTTTTCAGATGTTTGTCAAAGAAATCATCGACCATTTTATCGATTTCAGCCCCTCCGAAGCCATGTCCGGCCCCTTGCACCACATGCAGGGTCGATTCAACGCCGGCGGCTTTAAGCCTGTCATGAAGCAATTGGCTTTGACGGAGAGGAACCAGTTCGTCCTTGTCTCCGTGCAGGATCAAAAACGGGGCATCTTTGGAATCGACATGGCGGGCCGGCGAGGCGGCCACCGCAAGGTCGTGTTTTTCTTTCAGTGAGCCGCCAAACAGCTCGGTCATCACCGAAGAGGTAAATTCGGTGGGGGGGTTATCTACGAAGTAATCGGGAAATTCCGTCGGACCAAAGTAATCGCAGACGGCCTGGACCTGGCTGGAATACTCCAGATTTCCCCCTTCGGTTCCTTCCGATTCTTTCTTTTGGCCGGTTGTGCCCAGCAAAGCGACCAGATGCCCCCCGGCCGAACCGCCCCATACGCCGATACGGTCGGGATCGATGTTGTATTTCTCGGCGTTGGCCCGGAGAAATCGAATCGCTGCCTTGCAGTCATGGATTTGGGCGGGGAAGATGGCATGCTGGGTAAGACGATAGTTTATACTGACGATGACATAACCCTGCCGGGCCAGACGGAGGGCCGGGCACCAATCCTTGCTCCCGCCTTTCCATGCCCCGCCGTGTATCCAGACGATCGCAGGAAGCCGATCCGAGGGTTTGCGGTCCTTCGGAAGATAAACATCCAGCCTTTGCCGTTCATGGCCGCCGGGAACATATTCCACATCCCGGAAGATGTCCAGATGATCAAAAGCACGTTCAAGCTGCTGCTGTCGGGCCTGGTCGGAATGGGCCCAGAGGCTATTGGAAAGAAGAACGACACAACACAAAAGGAGGCAATACAGTGCAATTCGGTATGTTTTTCTGGGACCGCAAGCCACTTTCATGACAATACCCTCCGTTTTTTCACTCTATTGATCCTGGTTTCGGTCAATTTGCCGCGTTGCGACTCTGTATCCCTATAGACAAAAGCCTCCGGGTCAGATCAGTTCTGTTTCGAGCGTTTGATCCTGAACCTGCCGGTCCGGATGGTCCAGCATCTCCCATGCCATCAGAGCGACTTCATCCGAGGCCCAGCTTTGCATCAACGGCGCCACCAGCTCTTTTAATTCTGTGCTGGTCTTGACCAGAAGTGACTTGTTGCCGATCAGGGTTCCGCATCGTTCGGCGATCGGTCGGATCGAGGTAAAATAGGGCATAAACTCGGTGACCAGTTCGCGTCCTGCCAGTATATTGATCAGCGATAAAAACCGCGTTCGAATGAGCCAGCGACCCATCAGATGCCATAAGAGGCGGCTGGATTGGTACAGAATTACCATGGGGCATCCCGCGGCGGCTACCTGAAGCGTCGCGCTGCCGCTGGCGACCAGGGCGAAATCCGATTGATCGGCGATGTCGAGTACGTTGGCGACCGTATACTCACACTTGAAGCCGGTTATCTTGCGTTGCTTGAGCAGTTGCAGCTTTTCCTCGTTCGGGGCGGTCGCCGTAAATTGCGCCTGGGGCCACTTTTGCAGCAGTTGAATGGCCACTTTTTGCATGGCCGGCCAGAGCGACTTGATTTCGGCGATCCGGGAGCCCGGCAGCAGAGCTATGCGAACCTTCCGCGGTTCATAATTGGAATAGTCCTTGACACGTCGGGTCAAATCGACGGCAACATCGTCAAACAGCGGATTGCCGATAAAGTGGGCGTCCACATTCCGGCTGCAGAACCAGTCTTCCTCAAAAGGCAGAATGCAGGCCAGTTTATCGCAGGTTCTGCGAAGCTTGCCGATCCTCCAGGGGGCCCATGCCCATAATTGCGGGGCTACATAGAACAGGGTCGGGATACCGTACCGTTTGGCGGCCTTGGCCACATGGAAATTAAATGCCGGGGAGTCGCAGAGGATCACCAGATCGACCGGATTATGCCGGAAATAAGACTTGGTCTGCCGCAGGACCTTCCAGAAGAAGCCGGCTTGGCCGATCGCATTGTAAATCATGGCCGCCCGGCGTACCGTATCTTCGAGGATTTGGCAGCCGGCTGCCTGCATCTGGTCGCCGCCGAGGCCGACCCATTCGATATACCGGTTGAATCCACGGGCTTCGGCAGCGCGGATTAGACGGGCACAGTGCTGTTCGGCGCTGGGCTCGCAGGCGCTGATAAAGATCCGTTTTCTTACTCTTGGCTCTGCCACGGCATTAACCCCTGATGTCCAGAGTCGGGTGATTATATACGAGACGACGGGTAGTGCAAAGGCTAATTTAGACAGAGGCGCCGGAAAATCATGCTTTGCGCCGGATCTTTTATTTTACTGCTAAGAATAGGCTTTATTATGTTTAAATAAATACAAAATATGTCTACATAGAGAGGGGCAGTCATGGTGAATTCGCTAAGACAGAGAACCCTTTATTCCCATAAGATTACTGGGAGTAAGACTTTGGAGATTTCCTCGAAACTTGTATTTATTCTCATAAATCTTTGTTAATAAAGGGTTTATGGGTTATTATGAGTCATGTCTCTTGAGAGAGTTGTGACATGACGTTTGTAATAAAAAAGTTTTGTAAATTTTTAAAAAAAAGATTGCCATAGGGCCGATCTGGAGTATAATTAAGTAGGATAAGTAATGCTCTTTTTCTTCTTATAAAGTAACTTTTCTCACAACCGCTGAGGCGGGTAAATACTTTTGATATTGTTTCTTAATTCTGTAAAGCCTCAGCAAAGCCGGTGTTATTCCGCACCGGCTTTTTTTTTGGGTACCCCCGGTTTATCCCCCCCCGTTTTTTTCAGGTGCTTCTAATTGCGATCGTGTGTGACCATAGCCGCCAGAAGGATATGGCGAAGCCGGTCCGTGCTCAGTCCGTCGAGATAGCTTTCGGTAAAGTCCAGTCGGGGGCGTCCGTGGAAGTGGAGCAAACGGTCCTTGACCTGGGATTTGCTCAGGGTGGCTATCAGGGAAACGATTTCTTCGACCGACTGACTCTGCCTCATATCCGACTCCGATCTGGAACGCCAAACACCTCACTGCACCATTGCACGCTCCGTATCGGATAATCCAACGAATCGGTTAACGGCGCAATAAAAATCGAATCACAATTTTCCCACTTTTTATTCTTGCGGCGTTCCCAATATTCAGAGTGTAGGGATTGTAAAACGTTCGCAAGAGAGGGCATTGGTTGAAAAGACCGGCCAAACCTGTTACTGTTTGACCATGCGCACAGAAGAGCTTGTTTATGAATTGCCTCCAGACCTGATCGCTCAACATCCGGCGGATCGGCGAGATCGGTCCCGACTGCTGGTATTGGAACGGGATTCAGGGCGGCTGACAGACCGCCTCTTCTTCGAAATCGGAGATTATTTTCGATCCGGCGATTGCCTGGTGCTGAACAATACGAAGGTGTTGCCGGCCCGCTTCTTTGCCCGTCGGCCCACGGGGGCGCGGATCGAAGGGCTTTATCTGGATTGTCCCCAGGCCGGACAATGGGAGGTGATGCTCAAGAATGCCCGCAGGATCAGACCGGGGCAATCCCTGATGCTATTGGATCGGGATGGCCGGGATATCTTTACGATCCGGGCCGGGCGGGACTTGGGGCAGGGGCGCTGGCTCCTGGATTTGCCGGCCGATTCGGAGCCTGTTTTGTTGCTGGAACGAATTGGCTTTGCCCCTTTGCCGCCCTATATCAAACGACCTTTCCAATACCGGACCGACCAGGCGTTGGCCGACCTGGAACGGTATCAGACCGTTTTCGCCCAGACCGATGGCGCCGTAGCGGCCCCGACGGCAGGCCTGCATTTTACCCCATCCCTTTTGGAGGCATTAAAGCGCCAGGGAATCTTTGTGGCGAATGTCACTCTTCATGTCGGGGCCGGCACATTCAAACCGGTCGCCGCCGAACATCTGGAAGATCATGATATCCATGCGGAATGGTATCAACTGGACCAGGCCAATGCCGAAATCATCAATAACAGCATTGAAAATGGGGGCAGAATCATCCCTGTTGGCACTACCAGCGTCCGGACTCTCGAAACCGTCGCCAAAGGTCGCCGGATCGATCCTGGTTCCGGCAATACCCGGCTCTATATCCTGCCCGGATATCGTTTTCAGGTCGTAGATGGGATGCTCACGAATTTTCACCTTCCCCGCTCCACTTTGTTGGCGCTGGTAGGAGCGTTTGCCGGTATGGAAACCATTCGAACCGCCTACCGCTATGCTATTGAGAAACGATATCGTTTTTATTCGTATGGGGATGCGATGTTGATTCTTTAGACAGGTACGTCAGAGGTCGGTATATTTCTTGTGGCTGCCCCTGGCTTTGTGGAGGGGGTACTTTTGGGCGTTGTGTTCGATCTTTTTTTCCGTCTCTTCAAACAGGTCGACCTTAAGTTCCTCGCATAGGTAAATCAAAAAGACGAATATGTCGGCCAGTTCCGGCCTGATCCGGGCCTTTTTCTCCTCGCTCAGATCGCGCGACTGTTCCGGATGAATCCAGAGGAAATTTTCCAACAACTCCGCTGCCTCGACACTAAGCCCTTCGGCCAGGTTTTTGGGGCTGTGGTACTGGCGCCAGTCCCTTTCATCGCGAAAGGAAAGAGCCTTTTTCTTCAATTTATCAAATCGGTCTTCCATAATTTACGCAAGGTATACCCAATTACCCGGAAGAATGGGCGGGACTTGGTCGATTTTGGACTTCACATCATCCGGGTACAAGGCGAAGCTGGGGGCTATCTCGATAACGCAGTCCGGTTTGCCGTCCTTTGTACGAGGGACGGTGATGCCGGCCCGCTGGAGCCAGTCGGCTGCCCGGTCGATCATCATATGATGCGTTACTTCCGCGCTGTCGGTCCCGGTGGCGTTCTTGACCGGGGCAAATTCCTGGCTTCGGATAGTCTCCAGGATGATCGACTTTTTTGACATGGGCAGAGCGTCAAAAACGAAGGTCTCCAGCTTCACTCCGCTGGGTTTGTCCGGTTCGATGACATTTCCCTCTTCATCCAGATAGGGGATCTTTTTCACGGCTTTGTGGATGGGCAGGGCGAAACCATGCCGGTTGAGCTTTTCCACGAAGGCCACGCTGATCATATGAATGGCGATCGATCCCAGCTCAAATACCAGCGAACCATCCGGCTTTTTTCGATAGGCTTGCTCATCCGGCAGATCGCTGTACTCGATCACCGTGATGCGGCCATCCACCATGCAGAAATTTCCGACCTTTTCCAGCGGACCGGACTTCTTAAGCGTCTTGGAGCTCATGCCCGACTCGGCCTGGGCATGTAGGCCGATAAACAGCGGATCCATGACGTGGATAAGGGGATTGTCCACCTGCCAGTAGCTGATCTGCTCGATACCGCGATCCCGCATGTCGGAAACGGCGCCGGAAGTGTAGAGGGCCTTCAGGCTGCCTCCATGACCGTCGGGGCTTTTAGCGATGGTGTGTTTGCCGGAGAGAAAAATTCGTCCATCAAAAGCAAAGTTTGGATTGGTCCCTTGCTGAAAAATCAATACATCTTCCCTGGGCAAGCCGTAATACTCATTTTTCTCAAAAAGCTCAATGGTCTCTTCATTATTCAACGGGCTGGTCATGATGTACCAGGGAATTTCGGCCTGAAAGCGGTTTCGGGCGGCCAAAAGGCCTTCGGCGAAGATTTGGAAAAGGGTCTTTTTCTTGATGGGACTGATCGGGAAATTGCCCTTGGGACCGTCAAATCCCAACCGGGTTCCCTGGCCTCCGGCCACTACGAAGCCGGCGACTTTACCCTCCCGGAGGAGTTTTTCGCCTGCAATATGGGCCCGTTCATATTCCTCTTTTCGTTCGAGGGGGGGCTGGGCAGGATAATACGGGGCCGGTTCAAAGTCCTGGGGGATTTCGATGGTCCCCTCTCCATGGACATAGTTGTCTACCCATTCGGGGATACGTTCCAGTTCCAGTCGGTCGATCTGACACAACAGATCGGTTTTCTGGATGTCGTTCAGCTCGTCCCAGAACCGGAGGAGATGTTCTTGGCCAATCTTATGCAGACGCTTTTTGGCTTCCTGATGCCACTGCTGTAGGTCCATAACTTCCACCCGTATCCTGGTTTCCACTGATTACGTCAGATGAGAATCATAGTATAAGTGTCTGAGGAATTCAACAGCCAAACAGAAAGGAAAGAAATGGAGAGACGTCCGTGCAGGATTTCCGGGATTTCGAACCATGGCTGGCGAGTTGCGCGTAATTTGCTATAATA
Source organism: Sedimentisphaerales bacterium (assembly GCA_016930745.1). Classification (GTDB taxonomy): domain Bacteria; phylum Planctomycetota; class Phycisphaerae; order Sedimentisphaerales; family Anaerohalosphaeraceae; genus JAFGGE01. The sequence goes on along the minus strand of JAFGGE010000081.1, from coordinate 10,611 downwards.
GATCCTCGTAATAGCGAACCGATTTGGGCGGGGTTTGGGATGTGTTGTCACAACCCCGATACCGTGTGGAGAAAAGCCATGAAGATTCGACGTTGTCCGGATGTCCGTTTATTTCGAGAGGCGGGTATCCCCACCAGCCTCATTCTAATCTTGTGCGTTTTTTTTATTCTGTCATCGTCAAACTATGGACAGGAAATTTCCGGCCCTCCCGCTTCCGCTTCGGAAAAGCCTGCCGATCTGAAGGTGATTCCTCAGGAACCGACGACCGCCGCGGGCGTCAAGCTTACGGTGGAAACTCTTGAATCGATCAAGAAAACAATAACCGATTCCCCCGATGTAGAACAAGAGCAGAAAAACAAACTTCTTGAACTTTACGATCAGGCAATCGCTCAACTCAAAACCGCGAATGAATCTCAAGCGAAGAAGGAACAGTATCTCCAGGCACGTCAGGCGGTGCCGAGCGAATTGGAGCGCATCAAGGGTCTTCTGGCCAAGCCGATTCCGGATCCGGTGGCGATCGCTCCGGCGGAAATGACTCTGCAGGAAATGGAACAGGCCCGCGCACAGGCCAGGGCGCAGTTTCTGGAAGCCAGAAAGAATTCGGAAACTCTGGAAAACGAGCCGCGCCGCCGGACCGATCGGCGTACCAGAATACCGGAAGAAGTCAGTGCCACGCAGGAACAATTGGCGCCGTTGCGCGAGAAACTCACTGCTCCTGTCGGCGATCCGAAGCCGCTGGAGCCGGCGACCGCCAATCGGTATCTTCAACTGGCGCAGACAAAAGCGCTGGAGGCGCGCATCGAGGCTCTGCGGGAAGAACGTCTGTTTTATGATGCCGCGCCGGATCTTCTGTCCGCCCGTCGGGATTTGGCGGCGCGTGAGACGACGGTCGCTCAGAAACACATGCTGTTCTGGGAGGAAAAAGTTGGCGAGAAACAGCGAGCTCTAGCGCAGGAAGCTCAACAGCAGGCCGTGCAGACCGTCAAAGAAACCAAACAGGCCGATCCAGTCATTCAAACATTGGCCGAAGAGAATGCCGCCCTGGCCAGGCAGCAAACCGAATTAATCGAAAAAATCGAAACAGCGAAAAATTATCTGATCGACCTGTGGCAGCAGGTGGCTCGATGGGAAGAAGCGTTTCGGGATATCAAGGATAATGTGGAACGTGCCGGCGGAGTGACCAATGTCCTGGGCGTATTTCTACTGGGTAAACGCAACGAGCTGCCGGACCTTGCCGCCAGCCGTCATCGCATTCAGAAGTGGACCGTGGAAATTGCACAGGCCCAGTTGGGAGTGGATGAATACGATCGTGCCTGGGTTCAAATGGCTGACCTGAACCAACTGTCAGAGGAATATTTATCCAAAGTGGATTCTTCCATTCCTGAGGATCAGCGCGGCGATTTACGAACGCAAATTATGCAATTGCTCGAACAGAAACGCAAAATCCTGCGAACTTTGAGTGATTCCTATGAAGATTATTCCGCCACTCTGGCCTCGCTGGATGTCAAAGAAAGACAGTTGGTTAAAACCGTCTCTGAGATTGTCGGGTATATTGATGAACATGTTCTCTGGGTGCGCAGCAGCTCGATCGTCCGCCTTTCGGATATTCCGACCGGGATACAGGCGGTTTCCTGGCTGGTTCGACCTTCCAACTGGAACGCCTTGTGGAAGGCGTTTTGGCAGGATTTGCAACAGAATTTCCTGTTATATATGGTCGTTTGGGGATTCTGGTTTCTGCTGTTGCGCTTCCAGTCTCGGCTTCGCGCCCGGATGGGAAAGATCTCCGAATTGGTCGGTCATGTCTATTCGGACGGTTTCCTATTGACTGTCCGTGCTCTCGGTTGGAGTATTGCATGCAGCGTCGTCTGGCCGGTTCTTTTGCTGTTTCTGGCCTGGCGTCTGCAGGAATCGACACAAACAAATGATTTTATACAGGCCCTGTCCCGGTCTCTGGTATTAACGGGAGGCCTTTTATTTTTAGCCCGTCTTATCGTTCTTTTCTTTTCCTCCCATGGGCTGGTCAAGCAGCATTTTCATGTTCCGGATGAAGTGGTTTCCTTTGTGCGGCGCCATTTGTACTGGTTCTTTAGCGCTATTATCCCGTTGACGTTTTTATTCCATCTCACACTGTACCAGCAGACGGATGTGGCATGGCATAATACCTTGGGTCGATGGAGCTTTTTTGCCGTGCAAGGGATTCTGGCGGCGTTTTTGCTGATCCTGCTGCGTCCCCAGGGAGTTTTGATAGACTCTGTTCTCCAGAAACATAAGGGCGGCTGGCTGGACCGTCTTGGTTATCTCTGGTATGGCCTCTGCGTGGTTGTTCCTGTGGGCTTTATTGTTGCGGCGGGCATGGGGTATTTCTATACGGCGCAGCACCTGTTTGAAAAGGCGGGATTGACCATCCTGTTTTTATTGATCGTCTGGATGGTGAATGCGTTATTGATTCGCTGGATGGAAGTGGCCCAGAAAAAACTGGCCATCAAACAACGGCGCAAACAGATGCTGGCCGCTCAGCAGAAACGGGAAAAAGAGGAAGCTTCTTCTACGGAGACCCAGACGGCGGAAAAAGTCGATGAGGAAGAGATTCCGCTGGTTTCGATTTCACAGCAGACACAGCGTCTGATTCGTGCCTTTACGGTCGTGTCCTTTTTCATGGGGACGTGGTGGATATGGCGCAGTGTATTGCCGGCGCTGACGGCCCTGGAAGATATTGGGCTGTGGAGGACAACGGATGGGCAGGGCAACGAAGTATGGATCAGCCTGGGCACGCTGACAAAGGCATTTATCATTCTGGGCTTGTCGATCGTTCTGGCCCGAAACGTGCCGGGTTTGCTGGAAATTGTAATCCTGCAGCGATTGCCTCTGGAACGCGGAGCGCGGTTTGCCATTACATCGATCTGCCGATATTTGCTGGTGGTTATCGGAATTGTCATGGCCTTCAGTGCGATCGGAATCGGCTGGGCGAAGGTACAGTGGCTAATCGCGGCGATGACGGTAGGGCTTGGATTCGGACTCCAGGAAATTTTTGCCAACTTTATATCCGGTCTGATTATCCTGTTTGAGCAGCCGATTCGTGTGGGAGACGTGGTTACAATTGGAGATGTCAACGGCAAGGTGAGTGAAATCCGCATTCGCGCCACCACGATCCGCAAATGGGATCAGAGGGAGTTGATTGTGCCGAATAAGGAATTTATCACCGGACGCCTGATCAACTGGTCTCTCTCGGACACCACGCTGCGAATGGAATTCAAGGTGGGGATCGCCTACGGTTCCGACATTCGAAAGGCCGAGCGCACGCTTTACCGGATTGCCCGGGACAATCCACTGATCATTCATAACGATCCGGCGCCGACGGTGGTCTTTCGCAGCTTCGGCGACAGCACTTTGGATTTTGAATTGCGGCTTTATGTTCCTAATATGGATAACTTTCTGAAAGTATGGCACGAAATCAATTGCGCGATCGATACGGAATTCCGCAAGGCCGGTATCGAAATCGCCTTTCCGCAGCGGGATCTGCACATTCGCTCCGTCCAGACCGATCTTCCCTTTGTGCGGAAAGAGCCGCCTGTTGCGCCGCAAGATTTATAACCAGATGTGGATAAAACGTTGCTTTTTCATGGCCGGTCACGAAGGGCCGCCATGACGATCTTTGCGCATAAAGCCGGTCCATCCAGTCCCGCCTTTTTGGCGGCCATGGGCAGAAGGGAATGGCTGGTAAAGCCCGGCAGGGTGTTGATTTCCAGCACGTAAGCCGTTCCATCCTCGGACAGAATCAGATCGACACGGCCCAGATGGCGGCAGCCCAGAGCGGCGAAACATTGCTCGGATGTCTTTTGGATCGTTTTGACCAGGATCGGATTGGTAATGGTGTCAAAACGATATTCCGTTGCATCGTCCACATATTTTGCGTGATAGTCGTAAAAGGCGGACTTGCTTACGATCTCGATAATGGGCAGCGCCTTCCCATCGAGGATGCCCACGGTAATTTCACGTCCGGCAATAAACCGCTCGATCATACAGTCGCCGAATCGCTCCACGCAGCGGTTGGCCGCGGATGCCGCCTCGGTCGGTCCGGCGACGATTTCAACCCCCACGCTGCTGCCCTGGCAGGGAGGCTTGACGACAAATTTGTGCCCCAGTTCTTTCAGGCGGGCGGCAAGAAGAGAGGTTTCTTCAAATTGATCCAGATAAATGTCTTCGGCGACGGCGGCGCCGCATCCCCGAAACACCTTCTTGGCGGCGACTTTGTCGAAAGCCCGTCGGCTGGCTTCCGAGCCCGACCCGGTAAACGCCAAATTCCTCCGTTCCAGAATCTGCTGAAGCTGTCCGTCCTCGCCGAACTCTCCGTGAAGAGCCAGGAAGAAAATATCGATTTTCGGGTCATCCAGAATATGCAGGTCGTCGGGACGGATATCCGATTCGACGACGTTGAAACCGGCGGTCCGAAGGGCGGCGGCGATATTGGCCCCGCTCATCAGGGAGACCTCTCGTTCCGAACCGATCCCCCCCGCCAGAACGGCGATCCGCAAGGAATCCGGGGCCGGTTGAGATGAGCAAGACGGGCCTACCAAATTTCCAGCTCCAACTCAAGGTCGATATCGAAGTCCTGTTTGACGCGATCCCGGATCAGATCGATCAGCTTAAAGACATCGCTGCTTTTACAATTCGATTCGGCAATGATAAAATTGGCGTGTTTTTCGCTGACTTTGGCCCCGCCAACCTGGGTTCCTTTCAGTCCGGCGCGGTCGATCAAGGCCCCGGCGCTGAGCCCGCGCGGATTTTTAAAAACACACCCTGCGTTTTTCATATTCAACGGCTGACTGTTCTTTTTATAAATCCAGATTTCCTTAACGGTACGAAGCATTTGTTCGGCGTCGGCTTCGGCCAGTTGAATCCGGGCGCTGAGAATCAACGGCGCTGTGATATTGACCCGGCGATAGTCAAAAGACAAGTCCGGCTTGCTCCTCTCGAAGATGTTGCCTTGTTTGTCCATCAGAGTGACGCTCTCGACCGAAGCGCCGATGTCGCCGAAATTGCCGCCGGCGTTCATCTTTACCGCGCCGCCGATGGAGCCGGGGATGCCCGTCAGGGCTTCGAGCCCGCTGAGGCCTTTGCGCACGCATTCCAGCACCAGCTTGCTCAGGCTTGCCCCGGCCCAGGCAGTAAGCCGGTCATGGGCGAACAATACCTGGGAGAATTCCGGGCCTTCCAGGCGAAGCACCGCTCCGTGCACCCCTTCGTCACGCACCAGCAGATTGGATCCGTATCCGATCGTGCGAAACGCAAGACGGTTATCGTTACAGCGACGCACCACTTCGGCCAGTTCCTCGACAGTTTGCGGGGTAATCACGTAGTCGGCCGGTCCGCCCAGGCCGTACCATGTATAATTGCTCAACGCGCAATCGGTCTTAACGATTTTCTGTAAGCCGCTGAAGATATTCATCTGCCACCTTCCAGATCGGTCCGGCGCCCATGGTGATCACCAGATCGGCCGGCTCCACGTGAGTTGCAAGATACTCCACAATCGAGGCGAAATCGGGAATAAACACCGCTTCGCTGCCGCGCGACCGGATGCGCTCGGCCAACATCTGCGCATTGACCTTCTGTTTCGATTCGGCCGTGTCGCGCACGAAATAAATCTCCGGCACGATCGTCACATCGGCCAGAGCGAAACTGTCGGCAAAATCCTCCAGCAGAAACCGCGTCCGGCTGTACTGGTGGGGCTGGAATACGCACCATAACCGTTTGGGGGAAAATCGCTGGCGCACCGCCTGCAGCGAGGCGCGAATCTCGGTGGGATGATGGGCGTAATCGTCCAGCACCGTAATGCCGTTAATGCTCTTTTTCAGCATTAACCGCCGGTCGACGCCGGTGAACCCCCCCAGACATTGCAGGATCGCTTCGGAATCGACGCCGGCGGCCCTTGCCGAAGCGATCACGGCCAGCGCATTATAGACATTGTGCTCTCCCGGCACGCCCAGATGCACGCGACCGAGGCGTCGTCCCTGTTCGATCACATCAAACTGACAGGTTCCATCCACGATGGCCGGGTTGTCCGCTCGATAATCGCAGGTCTCATTCCGCCCAAAGGTCCTTACCTGAACAGGATTTGGAATGGAAGCAAGGACTTTGGCGACATTTTGATCTTCGCCGTAGGCGATCAGGATGCCGTCCTGCCGTATCCCGGCGGCAAAATCGCAAAAGGCGTCCACGATTTCCTGCTCGTCCTTGTAGTAATCCAGATGGTCCTGTTCGATGTTGAGCATTACGCCGATGCGCGGATGCAGGTTCAGAAAGCTGCGGTCGTATTCGCAGGCCTCGGCGACGAACCACCCGCCCAGTTTTCCTACTCCGCTGCTGCCGCCCAGTTGCGGGATATCGGCCCCGACGATAAAGCTGGGCTCCACATGGCATCGATCCAGCACATACGCCAGCCAGCCGCTGGTGGTGCTTTTGCCGTGTGTGCCGCACACCGCGATGCCCCGGTAACAGTCCATCAGCTCCCCGAGCATTTCGGCATACTTGAGCACCTCGAAACCGGCTGCCCGGGCCGCCTGTACTTCCGGATTGGTCGGCCGAATCGCCGCCGAAATGACGACCGCGTCGCAGTGGGCCGGCACATGGGAACCCTCATGGCCGATAAAGATGCGTGCCCCCCGCGAAACGAGTTCCCGGACCACCGGACTGTCTTCCATATCCGAACCGACTACCATAGCGCCGTTTTTCATCAGCAACTTGGCCAGCCCGCTCATCCCGATGCCGCCGATCCCGATAAAATGACACGTCTTATCCGAAAGGCTCCACCCTCGGCCGCGTTCGACGGCCTGGCAGGCGGCGGGAGACGTTACTTTTTCGGGGTGTGTTTCCATTCTAAAAAGACTCATATCATCCGTTCGCTTCTTGGATCAGAAATTCCCTTTTCCGCTTCGATAGATGAGTATACCGTCAAGTCAGGACCTCTTCAAGTCCCGACGAAGAATTTGCTGCATTCAGCTTGACCCGGTTCCTGCAGGGGCCTATCCTTTCCGCGGCGGGGATGTCGATTGGACAGGAAAAGAGGATATCGTGGATCATTTTGTCTATTCCGGATTGGATCAAGAGCAATGCGGACGGCTGGAGGCCCTGGCGGGTTTGCTGAGGGACGAAAACCGCGTCCATAATCTGACGGCCATCACCGAACCGGAAGATATTTATCGGCGGCATTTTGCCGACTCGCTTGAGGCTTTGGAGGTAATCCGTTCCCACGAAAAAACCGCTTTGGATACGCCTTCTTCCGGATTGCTGGCCGATATCGGTTCCGGGGCGGGCTTGCCGGGGCTGGCCCTGGCGATTGCCCTCCCGCATTGGACAATAACCTCCATCGAAGCGACCGGCAAGAAGGTCCAGTTTCAGAACAAGGTCATCGAAAGGCTTTCCCTGGAAAATGTCTGTGTTATTCAGGGCCGGGCCGAGGATCTGGCCCATGATCCCCAGTATAGGGAATGCTTCGATATCGTGACCGCCCGGGCGGTTGCCTCCCTGGATATACTGGTTGAGTTATGCCTGCCGCTGCTTAAACCGGGCGGCCGGATGATCGCTTATAAAGGGGGCGATTGTCAGGCGGAACTTGCATCGGCTTCTTCGGCCATGTCAATACTGGGCGGCCAATTCGAAAAGATGATCCATTATTCCCTGGAGAAAAGGGATCAGGCGCCTTTTTGCCTTCTTGTCATTCGCAAGACCGCTGGTACGGAGGAAAAATACCCCCGCTCCTGGCGCAGGATCAAGAAGTCCCCGCTGGGCGGCTAGGCCGTAAGAGTCAAATGTCTCAGGTGCAATTACGGATCAGGTTCATGATCCGCTCAACCAGTTCGGTATGGCGCAGCTCATCGTCGGCGATTTCCTGAAAGCGGCGTCTCATCGTTTCATCGGTGACTAGCGGATCGTCGGCGGCCCTGCGATAAAAATCGTGGGCGTCGGCCTCGATCGTTTTCATCGTCTCAAACTCGCCGAGCAGCTTGTGTTTCAGGGCATTATCCATGGTGGTTCTCCAGCTTCGATCGGAGATGGCTGACGATATTATGATGCCGCTCGGTATCCTTGAGCAGTGTGGTCAGTATTTCCAGGATTTGCTCGAAAATATCCTCCTTGAGATTGGCCGGCCAGTTGCTCCGCTCCAGGTAATCCTTATAGACGCTGTGGGCGATCTGGTCTTCCATGTCCAGGGCCGATAACAACAGCCCCGCTATCGTTTTGGGCCGGCCCCGCCGGGTTCCGGTTGTGTCGGTTACACTTGTCATATTTGATTCCGCCTTCCTGTCGTTTCAGTACGGTTTGTACGGACATCGGCAGGATCAGCCATTGCCTTAACCGAGATACACGCTCTGAATGAAACATGAAAATATGAATTCCATTATGTATTCTACATAAAGACAGGGTAAGGTCTTGAATTGTTCGAGAATTTTCTTCATAATCTCCATGTAAATACCCTGACTGAGTCTTGGAAAGGAGCATCTATGTTCGACTGGTTTCGCAAAAAAGTACCTTGCGTTGGAGAAGTCTTGTTTCGCGGGAAAAGCCCCATTCAGGCCCATGAGTTTACATTTCTCCGGAACCAGGGAATTGCGATCTCGCAGCTTCCTTCCGGAAATTCCCATCGATGGGCATTACAACTTGTTCATCCGGAATGGGGACAGGCAGTACTTGCGTGCCATAAAACACCTCTAATTCCGGATCGAATGATCTACGATGTTATGGGCACACTGACAGAAAAGGAAAAACAAACAGCACTTGCCGCAGGTACGACGGTCGGATTCACCATGGAAGGGCAACGGGAAAACCTTCTTCAGGATCGTAAGAACGCCCTCCGGTATATGCGAGCGATCATGGGTGAGGATGGACTTGCCGTGATGGATGTGACAGGCCACTCTGTCTGGTCAAAAGAAATGCTGGATGACGAACTGGAACACGATGCTGATCTGGACATAGAACAAATCTACTCCATCCATGCTGTATATGATAATGAAGATCAGGACATGCAACGCATCTGGATTCACACCCATGGTCTTGGAGAGATCGGTTTTTTCGATTTTGACATGTTTAGTCCCAGTGATGATCTCTGGGTGAACTGGTCCGATTTGTTCCGATTCATAGCTTTTGCCATTGCCGAAAATAGGGTTACTATGAAAACCGATTATTTCAAGCTTTTCTCACCGGGAGGATTCGTGAGTCTGGTTCCTGTCAGAGAATTTCAAAAAAAAGCGGCCAGGCAATATCAGAGTTGGCGTGAGGAAAACGATCCGCATCACATGGAAAAACGTGTGGTCTTGTGTGAACCACGAGGTTTCCTGGAACGCTGGACGAAAAAGATCTGTCCTTCCAGAGTTCTGTCAAAACCCCTGCCGGAGGATATTCTCATCGATTTTTCTGTAAGCGCAACAAGATTGATGGAGAAGCGGGCTCGTCAGACGTATCCAACCTTGCGTAGATTAAGGGAAGAATTCCATGAATTGGGTTTGCCGATTTTAGTGAAAATCGGATACCAAACTGATGGTGGCGATGAAACTAATATGGAGCATCTATGGTTCTCTGTGAATAAGTTGTACGAGGATCAAATGGATGCGACATTAGAAAATGAACCGTTCCGGATTGCCTGTATGAAAAAAGGAGATCGAGGGCGTCATCCCATCGAGCAATTGACCGACTGGATTATCATGACACCTATGGGAACGATTAATCCACGCAAGACACTCATCGCTCGAAGGCTTCGTGAGGATCCGGAAGTGTGGGCCGCCGTTAAAAAGGTCATGGAAGAGGGAGAAAATTAATACGCTGTGATTTATAGGCGTGGAAAAGAATGAATCCATTTGAGCAGGACAATTTTGCCGAACATCTGGGGATCGAGCTTCTCGACCACGGGCCGGGCTGGGCGAAGGCCCGGCTTGCGATCGGTCCACATCATCGCAATGCCCGGGGAACTGTACATGATGGGGCGATTTATGCCCTGGCCGTCTGGACGATGGCGGTGGCGGCCAACAGCGATGCGCCCCTGTCGATCGGCATCCAGGCCCATATCGCCTATCTGGAAACCATCGCCGAAGGCGCCCTCACCGCCCATGCCTGCGCTGTCTCGACCCGTCCGAAGATCTCGGCCTATCGTGTCGAGGTCACCGACGACCACGGCCGCCTGATCGCCACCCTTCAGGGCCTGACCTTTACCAAGTCCCCAGGCCGGACAGGTTCTTGACTCTTACTATCCAGGTTGTCAGATCATATACTTATGCTCTTCTTCTTTCATATCGCCCTGACAGCGGCATACAGCATGGGGTGGTATCCTTTGTGGAGCCGCCCATTGACAGGATTATGCAGGCGCCTGCCATGCGATAAATCCATTTTATTCATATCTTCAAATCAACCAACTTTTGGGGAGTTGAACCTTGAAGCGAGAAGAGGGTAAATGCCCTGTACTCTATAGGGAATTCTACCCATAAAAATTAGGTATTTTTTCTTCTGGAAGCCGTTTCTATGGAACGGTACGATAGTAAGGCTGTTTAGGAGGGCAGCGTTATGATTGTGAGGGGACGGAGAACACGTGTTGAGACAAGAAGCCCGGTAGGGAGAAATCATTCC
>JAFGGE010000080.1 GCA_016930745.1 Sedimentisphaerales bacterium | reverse complement strand
TGCCGGCCAATCCCAGCGATTCGATTTATTGCACCCGGCTGGGCGTCAACGCCGTCCATGCCGGCATGACCGGACGCACGGCCATGATCATCAGCCAGATGTACGGCCAGTTGGTGCATGTGCCGATCCGGATGACGGTCAGCCGGCGAAACTGCATCGATCCGGACGGGCCGCTGTGGAGGGATGTCATCGAGTCGACCGGCCAGCCGCGTTTGATGATCAATGAGAGAAAATGATCTCGCTATCGATTCTGTTTTTGACGGATGTCAAGAACGCTGTTTTTTCGCCTGCCAATGGGCTCATACGCCCCATCTTTCCCCAATACCTGTTAAAATTTACAATTCGTTTTTACCGGGACGACGGTTTCAGGACTGAGGGGGCCGATTCGGATTCCGTGACCGATAAGGATGGGCTTGAAGTCTGCGAGGCGGCCTGTTTTTCGGGCGTGAAAATCGCTCATGAAAAATTCATGTTTCCGTCCGACCGACGACGATAATGGCCGTGGCTTCTAACCGTGGTGCCGCCCGCGACTTTCGTGCTGGCATAAATGTGGTCACGCGTACCTCATGGTAGCGATGATCAGCAAATCGCAAAACATTCAAACGAAAGCGCGGGTTTTTTTCTGCGCCTTTCTCTTTGGTCTGAATCAGAATCCTTCTATATTGTATGTTTTGATCCGTCGTGGCGGAGTTGATCGTAGGGTGATCTTGTGGTAGCATCCGGATTTATGGTGTCCCCATTGAGCCCGGAAGACAGGAGATAGAAGGGAATCGATGCCTGGTGAAAACAAGGAAAGAGAAAGAGAGTATGGCGGATAGGCGCTTTCATGCCATGTTTTTTTGGAGCCGGATCGGGCTGGTCCTGTTCGTCTGTTTTTTGGCCGGCTGCGGCGGCAATCCGCCGCCCCGTCTGCGTGCAGGGGCGTATTTTGGCGATTTCATGGGAATGTCTTTTCCGGAACCGGGCGATTTTGGCAAACACAGCCGGATCAATCCGTTAAGCGAGAAAAACGGGATGGTCTATACCTGCAAAGCGGGATTTGTCGACCTGGCCCATCTTCGGGAAGCGGCCGATCGCACGGTATACATCGCGACTCTGACGGAACATGCCCTGCTGAAAAACAAACCGGCTTTTTCCTTTCGTTGCGCCGAACCGTCCCGCTATCATGTCGCCCTGACGTATCCGGCCTCGTGGTCCGAACTTTCCTCCGTCCCAAAGAAGGAACTGGCGTCGGATCTGGCAATCTGCCTGGGACAATATCTTTCTCATACCACAACGGTTTGGCATGAAATCATTACCTGGTTCGGATTTGCTTCGTCGGGTTTGTTTTCCGAGCATCTGTCCGCTTTTTCGTGGGAGGACACCTATTCGGATTTGCTGGGAATTCATCTGGCCAGGATTGCGATAAGCGACCGGGAACATGATTTTAATCAGGCGATGACGGAATTGATCGATCACGAACTGAAGCGTCTGGAAATCCAGCCTTCCCCAACGGCGCAGGAAGCGGTGCGAATCATCTACGAACGATGGTTTGAGGGGGGATTATACTTCTGGCTCAAGTTAAACAAACGGAATTTTGACGTCGGTCTGGACGATGGGGAAATTACCCCCTGGCAGGTGCCCGGCCTTTGTCCCGATGCAAAGGCGGAATCGCGTCCTGTGCCGACACTGGATTTTCTCTATCGCAACGGATTTTCCGTACGGGTGGAGATTGCTCCGCAGGAGTTTGAAAAAGATCAGATTTTGCAGGTTTGCTGTCCCGATCGGGCATGCACGAAAATCGATCCGGTTCGGCACTTTCCCATCATTCTGGATTTTATTGAGGCGCAGGCCTATCAAAAGTACGGTCCTGATGTGGAAATTCCCGAATTATGATGCGACCTTTTTGAGGCAAGGAAATGGAAAGCGATGTATGATGATAAACAATTTCCCGCTGTAAGGCCGCCGTTTCCGGTTTTCCTGCTGATCCTTCTGTTTTCGGCGCTGTCAGGTTGCGCGATCGACGGGCCACGGGCCCGTCTGGGCACGCTTCCTACTTCGACCTTGGGAACTCCCTTTCTCGGTCCGGACGATCTGGGCGCGCATGGGTATCGTTTTGGATGGCTGGAAGGAAACGGGATTGTATATACATGCAGGGCCGGACACATCGATATCTATCATGTTCGCGGCGCGGCGGACAATACAAAATATCTGATTCAACGGATTGAGAAACTTCTGCTTCAGGGCCAGGCGGGATTTTCCTACAATCTTATGCTGGAAACCTCGACGCATAAAATTCAATTTGTATATCCTGAGAATTGGAATTCGATTGCCGGCGCGGAAAAAGAACGAATGGTTCGTGAAGTGGCCTTTGCCGCAGGTCCTTATCTGGCTTTCCAGGCGGCGACATGGCATGAGATCCTGACGTGGTTTGGGGTGCGCTTTGCCGGGATTGAGCCCGAATACAATTCCGCCTTTACATGGGAAGACCTGTTCAGCAATCTCCTGGGCGTTCGCCTGGCCGTACAGGCGCTGCAGGATGTGCAGAATGTGTATGATCAGGCGTTAACGCGGGCCCTACGAAAGGAAATGGAACAGTTGGGCATTCAGCCGGCGAACGTAGCCCGAAAGGCCGCCGAAAAGATGCGTAACCTGTGGTTTTCCGGATTCATTTTTGTCGATACGTTCAGGAAAAACTTCGATATTGGGCTCGACGGTTCGATTACCCCCACCCTTGTTCCCGATGTACCCGGATGTGGCGAAGAAGCGGTATCTTACCCTCCGCCGAGCCTGGATCGCATGGAAAAATACGGCTTTTCCATACTATACGAAATCCGGCCGAATGTCTTTGAACAGCGGGCCATCTTTGCGGCCGCCGGCGCCGATCGGATTTTCCCGAAAGAACATTTCCCCCGCATTATGGAGGTGATCCGGCAGCAGGCGAAGGAAAAAGGTTATCTTTTCGATGAATAGAAACTTGCAGCAAGCGCATTTTACTCCATGCCATTCTTTAGAGGGTTGACAAAATCCGTGAAATATGGTTATCTTTTGAGGGTTTGGGTTTGTAAACAGGTGAAAACATGGCGATAAGTAGGAGTAAAGGAACCATGAAAGAATCATTTCCCGGCGTCAAAAAGATCGAGTATGAAGGTCCGGAGAGTAAAAATCCGCTTTCGTTTAAGCACTATAATCCCGATCAGCTCGTCGAAGGCAAGACCATGGCCGAACACCTGCGTTTTTCGGTGGCCTACTGGCATGCCTTCCGCAACGGCGGGGGGGACCAGTTTGGAGGTCCTACACGCCTGATGCCATGGGATGATGGGAGTGACTCGGTGGCAAACGCCCAGAATCGGGTACGCGCCGCCTTCGAATTTTTCGAGAAATTAGGGGTAGGTTTCTATTGTTTTCATGATCGGGATGTGGCGCCGGAGGGGGCAACCCTGGCCGAAAGCAATAAAAATCTGGATGCCGTGGTGAAGGTGCTCAAGGAAGAACAGCAGCGCACCGGCGTCAAGCTCCTTTGGGGCACAGCCTGTCTGTTCGCCCATCCGCGGTATATGCATGGGGCCGCCACAAGCTGCAATGCCGATGTATTTGCCTTTGCCGCCGCCCAGGTCGCCAAGGCTATCGAAGTGACCAGGGAACTGGGGGGGCAAGGGTACGTATTCTGGGGAGGCCGAGAAGGGTATAAATCGCTGCTGAACACAAATATGGGGCGCGAGCTGGACAATCTGGCCCGGTTCCTGCATATGGCGGTAGATTGGAAGAAACAGGTCGGTTTCACGGGGCAGTTCTATATCGAGCCAAAACCCAAGGAGCCGACAAAGCACCAGTATGATTCCGATGCGGCGGCCTGTTATGCCTTTTTGCAAAAGTACGACCTGGTCAAACATCTCAAGCTCAATATCGAGGCCAACCATGCCACGCTGGCCGGGCATAGTTTTATCCATGAATTGGAGTTTGCCGCTGCCAACGGGATCCTTGGCTCGGTGGACGCCAACCGGGGCGATTTGCTGCTGGGTTGGGATACCGACCAGTTCCCGACCGATCTGTACGACTGCGCCTTCTCGATGCTGACGATTCTCAATATGGGCGGCTTCACCACCGGCGGGCTCAATTTTGACGCCCATGTCGCCCGGGAAAGCTTCGAGCCGGTCGATCTATTTCATGCCCATATCGGAGGGATGGATGCCTTTGCCCGCGGCCTTAAAATCGCCTCGGCCATCCGTAAGGATGGGGTATTATCCGAATTTATCAAAAAAAGGTATGCAAGCTGGGATAAGGGGATCGGCGCCGATATCGAAGCGGGCAAGGTGGGTTTCAAGGATTTGTCGGCGTATATGCTCAAGAAGGGCGAAGCAGCCGCCAATGAATCCGGCCGGGTGGAAATGCTGGAAAACATCATCAATAACTATATCTGAAACGATCATAAGCGAAAAAGTCACTTTTTAAAGGTCCTGCCCCTTGCCTTAAAGGGAGGCGGTCCATACAATACCAATCTGAGGGTGTCGTATATTTTAAATCCGACGCTACGGTGTCGGATGTGCGTCTGTAGCTCAACTGGATAGAGCATCGGTCTACGGAACCGAAGGTTTTGGGTTCGAATCCCGACAGACGCGATTCCCTTTTTACCCCAAAAACGGGGTTTTCATGCCAAAAACAGCGATTATGGACGATATAGTCACTACCGAATAGATTCCGCGGGACTCCGTAAAACTCCCTGTTTTTACATTCTAGTGGACAACCTAGTGGACAACAATTTTTATTTTCGGTTTGACAGAATCCACAACCTGGGGTATAAGGGGGGACGATGCGACTTGAAAACAATACAATCCGACGACAAAATTTGACCGGGGACCGGGACTCCGTAAGGACCCGA
>JAFGGE010000079.1 GCA_016930745.1 Sedimentisphaerales bacterium | reverse complement strand
TCTGGACGATACCGCCATGCTCATCATTGTTGCTCCCCTTTATGTCCCTTTAATCATCAGCTTGGGATTCAACCCGATCTGGTATGGTGTGCTCTATACCATAACCTGCCAGATTGCTTACATGACGCCGCCCTTTGGCTATAACCTGTTTCTGATGAAGGCGATGGCGCCTCCGGAAGTTACACTGGCCGATATCTACCGTTCGATCGTCCCCTTTGTGCTGGTGATGATGGTTGGCTTGGCCCTGGTGTTAGCATTTCCACAGATCTCCCTGTGGCTGCCCGATTTGTATTTTGGAAAATAGTGTAGGCATCCGGCCGGGCGCCCTGCAGCGGGTTGGGATATGTCTGGCAAGAGGAAGATAAAAACTCGGCCGGCAATGGTGCTGACCACCAAACAAAAGCTGAACCCAACATACACAGGAAATTAAAAATGGGTGACAGGGAACGCAGAAAACATCCGCGACACGAAATTGAAATCGGGGTAACCATTCACAAAAAAGGCGAGAAGGACTCCGCCGCCATGATCAATATCAGCAGGGGCGGCATCGGAGTGATCGCAGACAGAAAGATTTTAATTGGAGAAAAGGTCAATATCACATTGGATTGTTTCGGCGGGTTTGCCATCCAGGGAACAACCCGGTGGGAGGAACTTACCACCAAGGAGGGCCGGACGATATATCGAATCGGCATTGAGGCCGATCCGGCGATTGCTTCCGAAGATCTCTGGAAAGACGTTCTCCCTTAAACCGAGGTGCGATGGCTGAAGATGCTGTTGATCGGCCGATCAGCTTGATTCAATGATTTATCCTGCAGGGGACCATGCAGAGGGTGTATGATTCAGAAAATTCGAAATTGAGAAACGATGGGAGGTGATGGGTTATGCCGACAATATTTTTTTACGGTCCTAAATTAGATAAGGAAAAGAGCAGGGAAATGATTCAATCCTTTACGGAAACCGCCAGCAGGTTGACCGGTATCAGCAAATCCTCATTTGTGGTGTATCTCCGGGAGGCAAGCCATGAAAATGTCGGCGTCGGTGGAGAATTGTTAGAGGACCGGTTGAAAAAAGCAGGGTGATAGCCCCGGAATCAAAAGTTTCAGGTTGCCTGTCGGGGATCGAACCACATAATCAATTAAAGATCACAAACATGAATAAACCCTAACAATGGGGTAAACAGGAGGAGAAAATTATGGCCAACTGTGCTGAAATGAAAAAAGGTGATGTTTTCAAATGCGAAAGATGCGGTCTTGAGCTTCAAGTTGTCAGAACGTGTGCCTGCAGCGCCGGAGAAGAAATCTCCTGCACGGTTCCCCTGCAGTGCTGCGGACAGGATATGGTAAAAAAATAGCCGTTGTACTGAGTCCGTGGGGAAGATCGGTTATGGTGAATGGGTTACAGGAAAAGAGTCTGCGATTGGCCATCCAGTTAAATCTGGTGTTTCCCGGTTTCGGCTGCTTTTACATTGGGAAAAACACGATTGGCGTCGCTGCCATCTTAATCATGATTGGAACATGGGCATCGACGGGTCTTGAGTATATCCTTCATGCTTATATTGCCATGAATGCGGTCATGGCCGTTGATCTGTTTATCTGGAACAGCAGAAAAAAGGAAAAACCTGTTGACGGGGCGTAGCCTGCGTCTACGCCAGGAACACAGGCGCTCGATCGATTCTAATTCCGAAGAGAGCGGGCCGCACGGATGCGCACTCTGAATCATCCCGTTCGGCGAAGAAAACAAGCGTTCCGGAAATCTGCGGGGTATGGGCGCCCGTTTCCCATCCTCGAGGGCCGGCTTGAACGCAGGGCGATTTCGTTTTTCTTTCAACGCTTCTGCCAGGTGACCGCGCCTTTGCAAATCGTACAGACAGGAGCCAGTCGAATTTCCCCTGCCAGGTCGTTTCCCTGAGAATCTTTAAACATAAAATTGCCCGATTCCAGTTGGAACATGGCGATATCGGCGATGGCGCCCTTTTTGATTGTGCCGATGGATCCTTCCATGCCTAAAATACGGGCAGGATTATGGGTGGCGCAGGCAATTACGGATCCGAGCGCCATGCCCAAATTTAAGAATTTAGAGAGGGTGTGGGGAAGGTTTTTAACAGCCCCGGCCATGTTTTTTCGGGTCAGATCCGTTGAAATGGTGTCCGGGAAAAACCCCCTCTCGATTGCAAGCCGGGCGATATTAAAATCCAGGTGGTTGGTCCCATGGCCGACATCGAACAGAATTCCCCTTTTTCTGGCTTCAAACACGCACCCGGATAGGCCGCCGTCTTCATCCAATATTCCCATTCCCCTGCCGTGTAAAAAGTGAGTTACGACATCCCCCGGGTCCATCAATTCAAGCATGTGCTTTAAAGGCAGAGGCGGATGGGTTACGTGGACCATGGTGCGAATGCCTCCGGCCTGAAGCGCTGCCTGTTTTGCCAACTTCAGCGGTTCAAGGCCATTGCCGCCGACTGCTTCGGCCTGCTGCCTGACTTTGATGCCGACGATCGTTTCCGGAAAGGCCCTGGCGGTTTCAGCGGCCTGTTCGGGTTTGTGCAAGTCCAGATAGGTCGATTCGCCGACAGTCAAATCGGCGAGGCCGATCGTTGAAATATGAAGAAAGGAGCGGATCCTGGTTTCGCATGAATCGATCAGCTGTTCTTTTAAAACCGGAAAGGTCGCGGCTCCCGAGCTGCCCCCGTCTACCAGCGTCGTCACACCGGAAGAGCGGCAGACCTGATCCAGATCGGCCCCGAGCCCGTATCCGTTTAAAAACAGAGCATGGGCATGCAGATCGATCAGCCCGGGTGTGACGATCCATCTTCCGGCATCGATTACCTCTCGTGCGCTGTCCGCATCCAAATCCGGGGAAACATCGGATATTTTTCCTTCGGCAATGCCGATATCCATTTTTCCATCCAGTCCTGCCGAAGGATCGATGACTCGCCCCGCCTTTATGAGTAGATCATAATACATGGAATGTCTCCTGTGCGTCGATGGTCTGGTTGAATGCCCGGCAGCAGAAGCCTGTCGTCCCGCGCGGGTTTAAGCATGGATTCGTGCGATGCACCGGCGGCGGGTTCAGTTTGCGTTCCGCCGACAGGTCCAGAAAATTGCTGCAATTATGCATACGATCATAGCCGTTCCGGCGGCGATAAACAGCCGATTTGGAATCAGTATGGCCGCGGCCCCGGCCAAAAGGAAGACACGCGATACAAAGCCGATCGGCCGGAACAGGAAACCGATGTGGCTGGCGGAAAGGCCGACAATGCCGACCAGCAGAAAAGGCACGTACCGCAATGCATCGATAAATCCGGTCCCTTTGGTGCCGATCAGGATCTCCGGGTGATAGACCCAGGCAATCGGCAGAACGAAGCCGACCAAAGCCAGACGCAGAGCCTTCATGGCCAGGGTGATCGGATTTTCCTTGGCAATGGCGGCGGCCGCGAATACCGCCAGGGCGACAGGGGGGGTGATTGCAGAAAGAACTGCAAAATAAAAAACGAAAAGATGCGCACCCAGGGTCGATACCCCCAGATCCATAATCGCCGGCCCAGCGACGAAGATGACCATAAGATAAGAGGCGGCGGTCGGAAGTCCCATGCCGAGCACGATGGAGCACAATCCAGCCAAGCCCAAGGCTGCCAGCAGGTAGTGGCGTCCAAGTGCGGTGATCTCCTGGTTAAGGCTGACGCCGAACCCGGTCGATGTGATCGCTGCGATGACGATTCCGATCGCTGCGCAGGAGAGCAGTACGGAAAGGCCGTCGCGGCCGCTGTCGACGATCAGCCGGACCCAGTCGAGGATACCGAGGCGGGTATCGGGAAGGATCATTGCTGCAGCCAGCAGCACTCCGGTAGCGACCATGCCTGAATAGGTCGGGGGATAGCCGCTGAACAGCATGGTGAGGAGGGTGCCGAAGCCGAACAGCAAGAGGCCGGCGCGGCTGATTCGTGTTCGGTCCCAACGCGGTGAATCTTCGGCCATCGGTTCAAGCTTGAGGCGTCCGGCTTCGAACGACACGGTGGCCGAGAGCGAAAAGAGGTAGAGAAGCGAGGGGATAATCGCTGCCAGCATGATCTCGACATAAGGGATGCCGGTGATGTCCGACATGATGAAAGCGCCGACCCCCATTACAGGAGGCATAATCTGGCCGACACAGGAGGCGGTTGCCTCGACCCCCCCCGCGAAGCTGCCGCTAAAGCCGGCGCGTTTCATCAGGGGTATGGTCAGCACGCCGGTCGAGGCGACGTTGGCCGGTGCGGACCCGTTGATTGAGCCGAACATGGCCGAGGCGAAGATCGCGCATTGGGCCGGTCCCGACCGTTTGCCCCGGGTCAGCATGAGGGCAAGATCGTTGAACAGCTCGCCGGCGCCGGTCACGCGCAGGGCCGTTCCCAAAACGACGAAAATCAGGACGATGTCGCAGACCGAACCCAGGGCCACGCCGAAGACCCCCTTATAACTGTAAGAAATTTCAAGAACCCGGCCCAGCCTAAAAGGACGGTGTTCGAGAATCCCCGGCATCAGGTGGCCGAACAGCAAATAGGCGACAGCGGCCAGAACCACGACCGTCAGCAGCCAGCCCTCGGCGCGATGGGAACCGAAAATCACGACGATCGTTCCGACGGCATAGCAGATCAAATCGGCCCGGTTCGGCAGGCCTTCGCGCAGATAGGCGATGTCGTCGTATTGATCGATGAAATAGGCCCAGGTGTAAAGCGAACCGGCGATCAGGACGGCGTTGAACGCCAAATCCCATGGGGTCCGGCGCCCTTTCGCGTCCCGCATCGATGGGCGCAGGCAGAAAACAGCGACCAATCCGAAAAGAAGCGTCGTGCTGTATTGGACCTCGGAGGGATACCGCCCAATCGCCAGGGTGGTGACGATAAACAGCGGGATGGCCGCCGAAGCCGCCAAGCCCAGAATCTGGAAAAGACGGAAGGTCAGGCGGTCGTCCAGGTTGCTTCCCAACAGGCAGACAAGCGCCTTGTTCATGGCGCATCCTCCTGAGACGTTCGTGGTGCCGCGCAGCGCTGGATCATGGAATAGGGACGCCCGGTTTTTGAGGACAACCCGACTCATCCGCTGACCCGCACGAGGGGCGCGCCACCGGATGGAAATGTCGATTTTACTTGCCTTTTTCTTTGTAGTAACGGGCTGCGCCCGGATGGATGTCGGCCGTCAGCGATTCCAAGGCATCATTCATATCCACCAGCGACAGGGAGGCCGAAGCCTTGTGAACCTTTTCGATGTTTTCCCACAAGGCCTTGGTCAGACGGTAAACAGTTTCTTCATCGATACCGCCCCGTACCATAATCTGATAGGGAAAACCCCAGAAATAGGCGTCGGTCTCGGCTTCGATCCTGCCCTCGTAGGCGCGAAGGATCGACTCTTTCGGGATCCGTTTGTATATATAGTACTGGCCGTTGGTAATGGATTTGCGGAAGGTGTCGAGTGTCGCCAGGTCGGGCGAAATGAACCGCAGCTTCATTTGGCGCGAAGTGTTGTCCACCAGGGCGTTGGGCATGGCGGCAAAAACCAATGTGGCGTCCATGGTGCCGGCAGCGAGCTGCTCAAGCGCCTGCGCGTAGACAATCGCCTGGCCGGAGACCTGCCCGCCGATTCCGTGAATTTTAAACAGGACGTTGGTGATCTCGCCGGCGTTGCCGCCTGGACGACCGATGCCGACCTTCTTTCCTTTCAGATCTCGAAACGTCTTGATCCCGCTGTCCGTGCGTGTGACATACTGGGCCATGCCGGTCGGCGTGCCCATAATCGCTTTCATCTTCTTGTACCCGGCGCGCAGATCAGCCGGATCTTCAGTGTATTTGCCGGTGCCGTTGACGGCGTCGAGATAGTGCGGCGCCGCGATGCCGACAAAATCCACTTCACCCCGGGCCGCTTTGCGCATGCCGGCTACGGTGCCGTTTTCGACAACGGTCATTCGGATTCCCGCCTCCCGGGCAAGACCCGACCATACGACGCCAAGCTGGTAGTCATCAGAGGTTGTCGAGACGCCGCTGAAAACCAAATCCGCAGATTGCGCCGTGCCGC
>JAFGGE010000078.1 GCA_016930745.1 Sedimentisphaerales bacterium | reverse complement strand
GGCGTAAACTGGCAATTTAAAGTGGAAGATGCCAGACGTAAATTACGCTCGCTATATCCGAATATTTAATCTTTACAGAGCACTAGCATCGAAATATGCAGCTGATCTGAAATCCAGAGTCGATGAAAGAGTTGCAGAAATGAAGGCAGACGACACGTCTCATTACTTGATTTATAGAGTTCTTGGAATTACCGATAAAGAAGGCGAACTCATCGATGTGTACCAAAATAAAGGTCGATTTCTCTATAAATATGCAGGTTCATTTCTTGAGGAAGCCGTGAAACTATGCTTCAAAGCAAAGTATCCCGAATCGTCTTCTCAGCGCATTCCAAACACGGAAGGATATCGCCCAAGGACTTTCGAAATTGATTGCGTTGTAGATCTGGACGCTATTGAGATCAAATGGAGAGATGCAACTACGGATGGAGATCATATTACCAAGGAGCATACACGTCTGAAGGCAGTCAAAAATGCTGGATTTCATCCTATTCGAGTTATGTTCTACTACCCCAACCGCGACCAGGCTATCCGTATTCAGCAGACACTTCAGACGTTATATGAAGGTATGGATGGAGAGTATCATTTTGGGGATTCAGCATGGGAATTTGTCAAACAACGTACGGATATAGACTTGCTTACCATACTGCAAGAACTAGCAAAGGAGAATGAGAAGAAAAATGGACATTAAGGTTTTTTGCGGAGATTGTAAGGATGTTCTTCGCCGCTTTCCTGAGGCGAAGGCTGATCTAGTCTATCTCGATCCGCCATTCTTCACACAACGCAAACAAGTGTTATCAACGCGAGATCGGAGCATGGAGTTTTCCTTTGATGATCGGTGGAGCTCGATTTCAGAGTATGAATCTTTTCTTGTCAAAAGATTAAAAGAAATCCATAGGATTCTCAAGCCGACTGGCTCAATTTTCTTTCATTGCGACAAGACTGCTTCTCATATAGCAAGGCTAATTTTGGATGATATCTTTGGTGTAAGATGTTTTCAATCGGAAATCATCTGGAATTACAGGAGGTGGTCAAACTCGGCTCGGAGACTTTTACCGGCACATCAGACTATCCTTTTTTACTCCAAAGGACCTAACTTCAAGTTCAACACTATTCTTACGGACTATTCACCAACCACGAATGTAGATCAGATTCTTCAGCGTCGCAGTCGCGATGGTTCGAATAAATCGGTCTACGCAAGAGATGAAAACGGCGAGGTTGTATGTGGAGGAAGTAAAAAAGGAGTGCCACTTAGTGATGTGTGGGAAATCCCTTTTTTAAATCCGAAAGCTAAAGAGAGGACAGGTTATCCCACGCAAAAACCGATTCTTCTCTTAGAACAAATCATCCAACTTGTCACAGATCATGGAGATATTGTACTTGATCCCTTTTGTGGTAGTGGCACGACACTTGTTGCAGCAAAATTACTGGGAAGGTCGGCGATTGGGATTGATATTTCAGAAGAAGCTGTTGAAATGACCCGCCGTCGTTTAGCTGCCCCGACAAAAACCGAGTCGAATTTGTTAAAGAACGGTTTAGACTCTTATAGGACTGCCAATAGTGAGGCTTTGTCTCTTCTCAATGGCATTGCCCACACACCCGTGCAACGAAACAAGGGGATTGATGCCTTTCTCGAAGAAGTTTACCAGGGTGTACCAATTCCTGTCCGTATTCAGCGGCACCGGGAGACGATAGCAGAGGCTGCCTTAGCTCTTTACGGAGCCGGTAAAACAAAAGGTGCCCATTGTATGGTTTTGATAGCTATTGAAGATGTACCTTCGCTCCTGGATATGGAGATCCCAGAAGGAGTTCAAGTAATACCTTCCGCCGCAATGTCTATCAACCGATTTTTAGATAGTTTACGAGGCGAGAAACATGTATCCAACAGTGCTATACACAGAGATATAAATTCTACAACATTCTATTCCTATCGGTGATGGCAACGTTTTAAAGAAGATATAGAGTAGGGTTTGAATCGCGGAGACGATCCATGGGTGAGCGGATTACACGACGCAACGTGCTGGCCGGGGCCGGGGCCCTGCTGGGAGCTTCCTTTGTCAACGTTTCGCCGCTGCGGGCGGCGGCAGCGGCAAGAAAGGCCGATCCGTTTCGGTACTGCCTCAATGCGGCCCTGGTCATGGGCTACAAGCTGGACATCCTCAAACAGATCGAGCTGGCTTCCCAGGCCGGCTACGACGCCATCGAGCCGTGGGTGCAGGATGTCCGTGCGTTTAAGGACGGCGGCGGTTCGTTAGCGGACCTGAAAAAGCGGATCGCTGACGCAGGCCTGACCGTCGAAAGCGCGATCGGCTTTACCGCATGGATCGCCGACAACGACGACGAGCGTACCAAGGGCGTCGAGGCGATGAAGCGCGATATGGAATTGATGGCCCAGATCGGGGCCAAACGCATCGCCGCTCCGCCCGTGGGCGCTACGCGGGGCGCGAAGCTGGATCTGTTCGTGGCCGCCGAGCGGTATCGCGCGATCCTCGAGATCGGCGACAAGATCGGCATCATCCCGCAGATCGAGGTGTGGGGGCACTCGGCCAACCTGAGCCGGCTGGGCGAGTCGATGTTTGTCGTGATCGAGTCAGGCCACCCGAAGGCGTGCCTGCTGCCGGACTTTTATCATATCTACCGGGGCGGCTCCAGCTTTGAAGGTCTGCGGCAACTGAGCCCCCAGGCCGTCCAGGTCTTTCATATGAACGACTATCCCGACATCCCGCGCGACAGGATCGCCGACAAGGACCGCATCTTTCCCGGCGACGGCGTCGCCCCGCTGCCGGACCTGGTCCGGATGCTGTACGACAACGGCGTGCGGCCCGTCTGGTCGATCGAGCTGTTCAACCGGGACTACTGGAACCAGTACGATGCCCCGACCATCTGCCAAATGGGCCTGGCCAAAATGAAGGCCGTCACTGCCAAAGCCCTGGCGTGAGGGAAATTAATAGCCAAGCCTGCTTGTAGATAAACAGGAACAGTTATCTATGTTTATTAAATGGTTGGGCGTTTTATCCAGGGAGGACTTGTGGATAGAAAGTTACCATGGATGGAGAAGATGAGACATGATATTTGAGCGGGAATCTATACTGCGCTCCCTTTTCTTTCCTACCGATATTTTCGTAGACTTTCGAATTTGACATCCGGCCTATCAGGTGTTATAGAGATTATATGGAAAAAGAATCGCTATCTAATTTTGCTTTCATCGACGGGCAGAATCTCCACCAATCCATTAAAGAACAAGGATGGAAATTAGATCATAAAAAATTCCGGATTTACCTTGAAGATAAATATCACATTGCAAAAGCTTTTTATTTTTTAGGCCGCCTGGATTCCCAAAAACGACTCTATCGGAACTTAGAAAAAAGCGGATTCACCCTTATTTTCAAAAAAGTTTTGCCTGTAACTAATGAAATACCGGTGAAAGGTAATGTTGATACCGATCTTGTATTACATTGCATGATTCAAATTAACAACTTTAGGAAAGCTTTTATCGTAACTGGCGACGGAGACTATTATTGCCTTCTTGAGTATCTTGAAAAAACAAACAAGCTGGGAGGCGTAATAATTCCCAATCGTCAAAAATACTCCGCCTTATTGAGAGGTTTTGGAAATAAGAGATACTTTATAAATGATCAAAGGAAAAAATTGGAATTTTTTCAAAAAAAATGAGTGGCAGCAGAACAGGACTACCCCTGCACCTAGCCACTCATCGTAATCTTCTTTTGGAACGCTTCCCTGCATCAACCGACATTATAATATACGTTCATACCTCGGCTTAGTCAATGAGTATCTTGATTTATTAGTGTTTTAGTACATACTATCATTATATCTTATGATATTATAAGCACGTATTATCATCAGGGAAAATTTGTGCTGGAATCTTTTCTTGTCCCCTGCCATGGTTCCACCTAAACCAAGGAAAGTTCTATAGTCTTAATGCCCTCCGCTTCTTGTCGCTTCCCCTGATTAAGTCCAGTTCAGCCATTGCCGACATAACAAACAGCTTGATGGTCGGTCGAAAAGGAGATGCTGCGGAATCCGATAAAGGAATGTCAATGTGTGAAACCTCCAAAATAAATATAGATGAATCATCTTTCGATTTCTAGTGCCTACTTGTTCCTTAGTCTTCTCACTAGAAAAAAAAAGGAAGATCAATAAATGAATATTGAAAGAGGTATTAAAAGGATTGGGATTGTAGTAGGGATCATATTAGGAATTTTAACAGGGGTACAAACATACATTGTTTGGTCATCAAATACACAAAGCTTATCACGAAAATTGGCTTCTTATGAAGAAGAATATATCCAAGGGGGATTGATCGAAACAGATGCTCATGGAAAAATAACGCGAATAAACCGCAATTATACTAAAAATCAACTAAACACCATATATGATAGCGTACGCTATGGTATACCATATAATCCTTTCGATCCACAAAAAGGGATCAGGGATGCATTTGGCGATAAATATGGTGTAGTGAGAGAGCCTTACAAAATCGAAAAACAAGCGATAGAAACAGGTTATTTGCTAAATATACTTGATAAGTGGTGGGCAAAACTTAATCGTAGTCAAGCAATTGAATTGTGTATATGCGTATCTTTATTCACCTTCCTTTCAGTCTCCTGTGGATTAAATGGAATTTATTGTGTTATGCGATGGATTTCAAACGGATTTTCCGATGGCAAATTGATATCTTCTTAAACTTGTCCATATCTAACGCTTAGCTCTCAGGATGGGCATATTGAGCATTGAAACAGATGAAACGAGAAGGAAAGGTGTCAGGAATCTTTTTCTGTCTAGAGTAATACGATTCAAACCGGACGGAAGAGAAACTCATGCGCCTAACAAACAGGGCTTTTTAGAAATGAAAGAGATGAAGAAGAATACTGAAAAGAATGATATGGATTCTTCACATACCGGTTTTGATCATCAGTTCATTAAATGGCTTACAGATTATTTCAAAAAAAATGAACAGGAAGTAAATGGACACAAAATAAATGAACAGGTGGTTAGAAAATTACTCAAAGATAAAACTGTTGTTAGTTTTTTGATTACATGGTCTATTTTCGAGTCGCGATTTTTTCGTGGTTTTGTCAAGGTAAGTAATCTTGAGGGTTTTGCAAAGAAGGTCGTGGCAAATTCAGGCTATGATAAGGAATACTTTCGTGAAGCTGCTGAACACTTTCACATGAGATATCAAGATAAAAAAAAGTATAAGAACTTGAAGTATCTCGGGGAGCCGGGGAAGTATGATAATAGTAAAGAAAGCAAAATAGTTGATGAGATTATCAACAGGAAATTCGACGAAAATGACAAAGAGTGGATGCGTCTTCTTCTCTATGTTGTGTATCGTTACCGTAACAATATTTTCCATGGCAATAAGGATGTGAATTCGTGGCTTAATACATACAAAGAACAGATTAAGCTGTGTATTTCTACGATACAGACTTGGATTTCTTTGACATCTGATAGAAACAACAATCCGACGGATTCGAAGTCAGAAGATACTGTCTGTTTGGCGTATTAATTTCCCAAGAATCTTTTTCTGAGGAGAGTTGAAGCGATTACTCCTGGCTCCTATCTCCTGACTCTTATCTTCTATCCCCTGTTAAACCAGGCAGGATTTTCGCATCCAACGCGCCAGTTTGTGCAAGGATGCCCGCGACAATGCCGCCATTGAAAATAAAATCGTCCCGGCGATTTGGGGGCAGGGCGGGTTTGTGGTATATTTTAGCAGCCGCCTGTGCGGAACAAGAACTGGATTCCGAGGGGCAAGAACCCCGAACCGTTGCATGGGCGGTTTTTTCGTGGATTACGATTCGGTCATAATCGCCTGTTCGATTGCTTCCTGCATTCGGTGGAGAGTTTTAGTAATCGCCGCCGGGTCGGACTGCTCCTGCGGGCAAGCCAGTTGCCGGTACACATCTCCGGTCAGCCATTTGCGGGCAAAATACATCATGTCCTTGATTTTCCGGATTTCCAGCGGCGTTTTGGCGATACCGCTGGCGGCCCCGCCTTCATGCACGCCATGGGCCGAAGCCACCACCCAGACCTGCCAGCCGCGGGACCGGGCGGTAAAGCAATAATCGCTGTCGCTGCCGATAAACACAAAGTTTTCATCCAGCAGGCCGATCTCTCGGATCATGGTGCGGCGCAGCATCAGGCAGGCGCCGTCGGCCCAGGGAACCTGCCGATCGTGTGAAAATTCATCCAGCGGACCGTAGAGCCACTTGCCTACGGGGAAGGCCTCCGCACCCCCGGCGCACGCGACATAACACCGATCCTGCGAGGACAGATGCAGCGGAGCGGCGATCCCGCAGGCCGAGTGGGTGTCCATAAACCGCATCATTTTTTCCAGCGCATCGGGCAGCAGATACATATCCTGATCGAGCACGGTCAGATATTCGAACGGACGGTCCAAAAATTGCCGCAGGCCTTGATTGACGGCGGCGGTGAAATAGAGATTTTCACAGGTGTTGTCGCGGACAAAGATCTCCGTCGGAACGGTTTGTTGCCGCAAACAGGCGAGGCACCGATCCAATTGGTCGCGGCGCTGGTAATAGGGAATTACGACTCCAATCATGTTTTCTTCCCCCCGGTTCTCATTTGGCTAATACGTCGTATTTCCAGTTCGACGGCGGTAAAGACCTCTTTCCAGTCCCCTCTTTTCGTTTGACGGAACAGACGCATGGCAGGATACCACGGACTGTCGCTTCGGTCCAGCATCCATCTCCAGTCGGGGGGAAAAGGCAGCAGCAGCCAGACCGGCTTGTCCATGGCCCCGGCCAGGTGCGCTACCGCCGTATCGACGGTGATTACCAGGTCCAGACAGGCGATGACAGCGGCGGTATCCGCAAAGTCGGTTAGATGGTTTGCCGGATCGATTACAGAGGTATATTGTGCCAGAGCAAGAATCGGCTCAGCAGCAGGACCCTTCTGCAGACTGTGCAGTTGGACGCCGTCGATACGGCCCAGAGGAGCAAACCACTCGGCCCGGCAGGAGCGATTGGCGTCATTGCCGTGTTTTGGATTTCCCGCCCATACAATCCCTATATGATATCGATCTTTGTCGAATCGCCCGCGCCATGCCTCTATCGCTTCCGTCGGGGCCCTGAGATAGGGAACGATGTCGGGAATCGTCGATAGCGATGTATGGAAAATCGCCGGAAGGTCCATGATTGACACACACAGATCGAAGGCGGTCCGGGGCGGATTTTGGGAAGAACAAAGGAATTCATCGATATCCGAAACATTTCGAACCAGCCGTGCCAGGGCCGTCGGCGCTTCCAGGATTACGGTTCCACCCCGCCGCTTGACCATCGGAAGATACCGAAGAAACTGGATACAGTCGCCAAAACCCTGTTCGCAATAAACCAGCAATCGTTTCCCGGTAAACTTGGCGCCATCCCAGCGGGGCACATTCAATGTATGCGGATAGGTGAAGATTCCCACCTCCGGATGGCGGCGGTAATGGTAAAGGGTGAATCCTTCGGCCAGTCGACCGCTCAATAACAGCGCCATCGACAGATTCCACCATGTGGATGCATACTCTGGACGGATCTGCAGCGCTTTACGATAACAGCGGATGGCCTCCTCACACCGACCAATCTGCTTCAAGGTGTCGCCCAGATTGCGATAGGCCTCAGCAAAATCGGGTTTTCGCTCGATGGCCCTGCGATAGGCAAGAATGGCTTCTTCCGAGCGCCATGCCGCCTCCAGGGACAGCCCCATGTTGTTGAAATACTCGGCATTATCCGGTGCCATCTCGGAGGCTTTTTCAAAGGCTCTGATCGCCTCTTCAGATTGTCCCAGCCCTTTGTATGCCAATCCCAGATTGTTCCAGCACGAAGGATAATGGGGCCGCCGGACAAGCGCATTATGATAGGCGTCAATCGCCTCATCCCATCGCTGCATGTCCCGCAGGGCGTTACCCAGATGAAACCAGGCCAGCTCAAAATCCGGCTGTAGAGAAACGGCTTTCCGATAGGCCAGGGCCGCTTCCTGCGATTGCCCCATCGCACGCAGGGAAACTCCCAGATCATTCCATGTCTCGGCGCAATCCGGCAGGATTTTCAATGCCCTGCGATAATGGACAACAGCTTCGGTATAGCGGCCTTTCTCGGCCAGGATCAGTCCCAGATTCTGATGGGCCTCGGCCAGATCGGGACGGATCGAAAGAGCTTTTCGATGCAGCCTTTCGGCCTCATCCCAAAGGTGTCGGCTCTGCAGAATGCATCCCTTGGCGACCATCGCCGGGGCCGAACCTGGTTCCCGTTCCAGAACATTATCGCAGACCCGGACCGCCTTTTCCAATTGCCCCTGCCGATAATAGTCCATCGCCTGCAGAATGGATTCATCCGCCACAGTCACGGAATCTGCCCTGTTAGCTCGTGGGAAGAACAGGTATCGGGTATTGCATGTATTGGGACTTCCCGAATCGGTTTATTCGCGGAAGGATTCGGACAGGAGAGTTTTTGATGGCCCTCGACGGGCTTGATCAGAGGAGCGAATCGATCCTGATGTTCCACAAGATATCGGGGGAAACTTTCATCCAGCGGGATCACCTTGTAGTCGCACCCGATGCGATAGAACAAATCCCTGGATTCGGCCAGACAGGATTCCATGTGCTCGGCGTTGGTAAACTGTGGCCGATTGCATTCGGTATGCGAAAAGGCGGCGATTTTGTCCCGGATCGCCTCTACGCCGCCTAGATAGCTGAAATGCCAGCCGCCCTGGCTGACCATGTTCCGCCGCGCTCCGCGAAAATATTGCAGGTCGCGCGTCAACTGATTCAGAAACCGGAAGGGAAACATGGTTGTGCCGACGATATAGCTTCCGATACAGTTTACGTAATAATAACTCTCCCGCTGCACGAAGCTTTTGATTCCCTCGGTTCCGGCCTGCTGGAGGACGGTCGCCGCCCGCGGCACTTCATCCACATCCGAAAGCAGGATCACATCCTCCTCCGTGCACCGCTGCAGTCCCAGCAGCAACCTTCGCCGCAGATAACATTCCATCTGCCATGCATCGCTCGTGTCGACATCCTCGAAAACGTTCATTTCGATATGAATGATCCGGTCGAGAAAATCGGCAAACCGGCTTTTATGATCCCGGAAGACCATCGGTTTGGGCTTGTTGGTAAAAGTGCGGGAGGCCTCGAGCAGCACAAACCAATCCACTGCCTCGGACAGCTCATGCAGGCGGATCTCCAACAGATCCAGTTCGTTATAAAAGAGAAAGGTATCGTAAATCATTGCCCTATCGTCCCTGACAGGTACTCGTTTTTATCGATCGATCCCACGCTAGCACAACAGAACCCGCCTGTCAACTAGATCCTGATAAAGGTCTTCTTGCGATACATCCAGAACAGCAGCAGCCAGGTCAGTCCGAAGGCGACCGTGACATGAACCAGCTCGGTCCAGGGTCCCATCCACCGATCCAGCCCGCCGACAAGTTTGTCGGCCGTCCATCGGTAGTGGATCAGGCTGGTGGACATATACACAAAGATCGCGTTGGCTCCCAGCACCACAAAAAAATAAGACCATTTTTGCAGGCCCCAGACATCGATCACCAGATAAAACAATCCCAGCAGGGCAAGGCAGATCCCGCCGGAAAACAGGACAAACGAACTGGTCCAGATGTGCTTGATGATCGGGAAGACCTGGCTCCATGCCAATCCCGCGCCGATGCAGGCGGCTCCGGCCAGAATCAGTCCGAATGCCTTAACTCCATCCGACCGAGTGCCCCGGAGCCATTTGCCCGCGAAGATGCCCATCATCACGGTTGCCGCAAACGTCATGCTGCTCAGAATCCATGTATACGAAGTCCCATCCTGGAATCGCCCCAGCAGTAGCTTGTCGATATACATCGCCAGGTTCCCTTGTTCGGTCAGCACGCCTGGCCCAAAGCTCGGCACGGGCACAAACATCAATAACGCCCAATACCCGACCAACAATAGCAGCCATAAAAGAATCTGGCCGAACAGCGGCAGATTCAGGACGACCAGCGCCGCGATCAGGTATCCGGCGGCGATCGCCTGCAAAGTGTTGCTGTACAGCCGCAGGGAAGATAAGTCAAACTCCAACAGATTGCCCTGCTTGATCATCCCCAGTATCCAGAGCACGACCACGCGAATCAGGACATGCGCGTGCAGTCTGGCTTTCCTATCGCCCCGGACCAGGCGGCGGGAAAACGAAAAGGGCATGACGACCCCGACAATGAATAAAAACAGCGGCATGATTAGGTCTTCGAACCGGAATCCTTCCCATGGGACATGGGTAAGCTGGGTCTTGATCCACTCCGTGGCCGGATGCTGGAAAATTGGATGCAGGTTGGCGAAAATCGCCCCTCCCCCCACGATCCAGAACATGTCAAAACCGCGCAAGGCGTCGATCGAGAGAACCCGACGTGCCGCCGGATCAATTTCTAGTATGGCAGGGCTCTGTGCTTGCTGTGCTTGCGGCTCCATTATGGTTTCCTTCCCTGGTTTGGTTTTGCATAAGCCCCGCCAATCCGGAGCCGTTGGTTCCGTTGCCTCGATAGGGCGGAATATCCTTCCATCGCCTGCTTTTCCGTCGAATCCATCGCGTCAGGGGCATCAATCCGAACAAGGCAAACAGGGCCAGGGAGGTTACCGATACGGCAGTGAGGTATTCTCCCGTTCCGCAAGCAATTCCGATGCTGGTCACCAGCCAGATGCTGGCCGCTGTGGTCAATCCATGAATACTGTCGCCGCCATGAATCAGGGCCCCGGCCCCTAAGAAACCTACCCCCGTCACAATGCCGGCGGCGATCCGCGTCGCCGCATCCGGATTACCGTCGGAAATATTTTCCGCAATAATGGTGAACGCACATGCTCCCAGACAAATAATGATATTGGTCCGCAGGCCGGCGGGCTTGCCGTTCCATTCCCTTTCAAACCCGATGGCCCCGCCGAGGAACACGGCGATTACCATAGAAAACACCTGTTCCCATCCGATTTCTTGGATGAATGCAAGGTTTCCCATGGTCTCAAAAGTACTCATTTTCCCGGTTTTCCGACGGATTATCGTATCTGTTGGAGTTCGACACCTATAGTATCGGCAATTTCGCTCCATGACTTTGCCTCGGTCAGTCCCAAGGCATGCGCCGATCCGACCTTCACTCCCTGTTTTAGGGCCTCTTGCATGGTTTTTCCGGATAAAACGGCATCCAGGAAACCGGCCAGAAGAAAATCGCCGCAGCCAACCGTGCTGATCGTCGGTCGTTCCGTATCGGTTGGCCGGGCGGACCATGCGTGTTGCCTTGTGACCGCCACGGCCCCCTTTTGCCCTCGGCTGACGATCACCGTTTCCAGCCCGTCAAAGGCCTGCCGTGCGGCAGCATCGATGGCCTCCGGTTCATCTTGCACCTCAAAGTTCACAAGCCCCCGCCATTCCTGGAGATTCGGCTTTATCAGCCAGGGATTTTCCTGTCTCAGAATTTGACTCAAAGCCGGCCCGTAGGTATCGATCACCAGCATCGCACCGTTGTCCCGGCAAACGTGCAAACATTCCAACGACGCCTCCAGCAACTCTCCTTCCGGCATGGCCCCGGAAAAAACGCAGATGGAATGGTCGTCGGTTCGTTGCCTCAAATCCTGTGCCAGTCGCCTCAGAGCATCTTTCGTCGAGAGGGAATGAGGCGCCCTCAAATGGATCTCCTGGTTATTTCCCCGGTCGATCACCGTGATATTCTGCCTTGTCCGGCCGGGTACAACCGTCAGATGAAACGTGACTTTTTTCTGTAATTCGATCGTCGATTCGACAAGTTCCTGATAGTCGGTCTGTCCCCATAATCCGGCGGCCATGCTGCTTCGGCCTAACCACCCCAATGCACGAGAAACATTCAATGCCTTTCCGGCCGGGAAAACGGTTTGTTGCGAGAGAGTCTTGTGCTGCCCCCATGCCAGATCATCGACATAGCATCGGATATCCCAGGATGGGCTGATCCCCACCGTGATGATTTGTCTGTTCTCGACCATCCTGTCTCCAATGCTTTCCATTGCACAATAAATCTTAAGTTTGGAAGTCACTCCGGCGAAAAAATTTCAGACCATCATCCTAATGAACATAACCGTGATTGCAACCGAGTTCTCAGAACTCGGACCAGGAGAAGCCCTGAAAATAAATTGTTCCTTAGTATGAAAATTTTTTAAAAGTTCCTGGAAAAGTCTATTGACAAGTCGGTACGGTGAAACTATATTCATAGAATTATCATAGGAATAGTGATATATGAATGAAGCATTGAAAACCAGTTCGGCCATTTCCAAAAAGGCCTGGTATGCCTTACGGGCCTTGTTTGAGTTGGCCTGTCGGGAAAATACGGGGCCAGTAAAAGTGCAGGATATATCCCAAAAACAGAATATTCCTGTTCGTTTCCTGGAAAATATTCTCTGCGAACTCCGTCAGGCAGGTCTTGTATTCTCGATGCAGGGGAAAAACGGAGGATATGTATTAGCTCGGCCCTCGGAGCAGATCCGGATCGCTGAAATTTTGCACCTGTGCAATGGCCTTCCGGCATTTCCGCCTCCGATGGCCGAGGATTGTACTGTGAGTGGGGATCGGGCCTTTGCCCAACTGTGGCGACAGGTGGAGACAGAGGTGAACAAGATTTATGATTCCACAACACTGGCCGGACTAATCGAGAGGGAACATCAGGAACAAAATGTCTTAAACTATGTGATCTAAAATTTTTTAGAATATATTCCTAGTAATACTACTACATTATAGGAATATACGCAGTTGGCAAAGGAAGATGATGGAGTCTCATTGGAGAAGCATAATTAAAGCAGTTACCTGGAGGGCCGGAGGGACCATTGTCACCTTTGTCACGGCATGGATTTTTGTCGGAACCGTCGAAACGGCGATTAAAATCGGCTTTCTCGATACCTGCGTCAAAATTACGGCATTTTACTTTCATGAACGATTTTGGAATCGCCTCAAGTTCGGTCAGTTGAAACCGCCCGAATATCAAATTTAATCCTGGTTTTGATGAACTTTAGTAGGAGAAGAAAATGTTGAAAGAATTGGCAAACGATGATGTAAAACAGCTTGTGGAAGGTTTGAACTATGCCCAGAAAGTCGAGCGGTCCCTGGAGTTGATCCGCCTTGCCTGGCAGGAATACAAAGACCGACTCGTGGTGGCCAACAGCCTGGGTAAGGATTCCGTCGTCGTCTGGCATCTGGCCAAGCGGGTGAGCCCGGACATACGCGGTTTTATCGTTACAACACGATTCAAACCCAAAGAGACCGTTCATTTCATGAACCGGCAGGTGGCTCAATATCCTGAGCTGCAAATTTTCAAGAACGATGATTCGATTCCGGATACGCTGTATCAGTCCGATCCCGACCGATGCTGTGATCTGTTGAAGGTCGAGCCGACCCGTCGGGCCATCGAAGAAATGGATGTGGCCTGCTGGGTGACAGGCCTGCGATGCACCGAAGGCCGAACACGGACCGACTTCAAGGAAGTCGAAGAGCGGGACGAAGGCCTCGTCAAGCTCAATCCGATCCTGATTTGGTATGAGCGAGAGGTCTGGCAGTACCTGGCGTTGAATCAGGTTCCCGTAAATCCGTTATATGCGTTGGGATATCGGTCGCTGGGATGCGCTCCCTGCTCGAAGATCGCCCTGGGCAAGGATGAGCGGGCCGGACGATGGATCGGAACCAGCAAATGCGGCGGCGAATGCGGCATTCACACCCGGCCGTTACGACAAATAGCCGCCCTAAACGCTGCACGGGAATGAGTCCATGGATGCTCCGAAACCTATGTCCCTGCATCTGTCCAGACGGTACGGCGTCTATCCGCAGAAACAGGAAGGATTGTACATGCAGCGAATTCGTATTCCCGGCGGACGGATCAACGCCGAGCAGTGGCGAAGGCTGGCGCATCTGGCCGTTGCCTGCTGCCGCGGCACGCCTTTGCACCTGACGACCCGACAGGATGTCGAGCTGCATAATGTCGCCGCCTCGGATCTGCCGACCATCCAGGAATTGCTTGGCCGGGTCCAACTGCAAACCGGCAACACTGGCGGCGATTCCATACGCAATATCACATTGTGTCCGGGCTGTGATCTCAAAGAAGGCGGGCGGGATTTGCTGCCTTTGATAGAAACGGTATATTCATCGCTGTCTTCGCTGCCTCTTTGCGATCACCTTCCGCGTAAGTTCAAGATCAGTTTCTCGGCCTGTAACGAACAATGTGCCCTGCCTTACTTAAACGATCTTGGCTTTGTCCTTACGCCCGGTCTCCAATTTGATGTTATCGGCGCCGGATCGCTGGGACCGCGACCCAATCCCGGCATCGAACTGACGAAGAATCTTCCGGCAGAAGAGATGATCCCCTTCACAATCGCCGTTTTGGAATTGTTCGAGGAAATGGGGGATCGGAACCATCGGCGAAAGGCCCGCTTGCGGCATGTTCGCGAACGCCTGGGCGATGCCGTATTCAAAGAAGTCTTGCATCGACGATTTGAAGAGAAACGTAAAAGCGGTCCCTATCCCCACGTCGCGATCCTGCCGGGCAAAGAAAGGCTTCCGCATCGGTCCTGTTTGCGGCTGCCGCTGGGGGATCTGTCCGTCGAACAGGCCGTAACGCTGGCGGACCTGCTGGACAAGCAGCGCCTTCAATCGCGTATAAATCTGACGCAGGATATCGAGTTGTATGGCAATGATCCTATTGTGCTGCCTACTTCCTTGATCTTGCTGACAAGAGGCCCATCCATCGTCTGTTGTCCGGGAGCGGATACCTGCCCGAACGGTCTGGTGAATACACGTCAGTTAGCCCGGCGTCTGATTCAAGAAAATCTGCCTAGCGCCCTGCATACTCCATGCATTCGAATCAGCGGCTGTCCCAACCGCTGCGCACATTGCGCC
This sequence comes from Sedimentisphaerales bacterium, assembly GCA_016930745.1. Classification (GTDB taxonomy): domain Bacteria; phylum Planctomycetota; class Phycisphaerae; order Sedimentisphaerales; family Anaerohalosphaeraceae; genus JAFGGE01. Next base: position 33,801 of record JAFGGE010000078.1, on the reverse strand, counting down.
GCGGCGGAAATCGGCCTAAGCGGATGTCTAAAAACGATTCAGGGAAACCGGCAGCAAGCCTATCGCCTTTATCTCGGCGGCGGCAATGGCAAGAGCAATCAGCTTGGCTCCCCTGGGCCGGTTCTGACCGAAGAGGAGGTCGTGCGGTTTTTGGCCGAAGAAGGCAAGTCTCATACCAGAGAATGATGTGCGTCGTTTATCCTATCCGAAGCCGTCGCAGAAGCATCACGGGCAGGAGACGGCAACAGTTCCGGATGATCCACCTGCGCCAGGACCTGTTCGGTAAAGCTGCGCCAGTGCGGCAGGCGATGGGTGCGCCGCTGCAGGATGACATTGCGCAGGGTGCGATAGCTCATACACCAGAGCCGCTTCTGCAGGAAACCTTCGGGCAGACGTTTTTTGATCTCGACCAGATCGTCCGCCTTAAACGCCTCGAAGATAAATCGCAGGTGTTCCCGAGTGCATGAACCCGGTTCGAAATTTTTCTCGATAAAGCGGCCGACGGCGACGTCGTCTTCGATATCGATTTGCGCCAGCTCCCTTTTCAGCGTGTGCATGGTACTTTCGCTCTGCTTGGTGGACAGGCGAAACGTATCGGCCTCCTGCCACCAGTAGCGCGGACCCTGCACATCCAGCCAGACAAGGATGCTTTCGAGGAATTTATTGTGCCCTCCATCCTTGTCGGCCAGCCGTTCGGCCACAGAGCCCATTTGTTCGGGCGTTTGCTTTTTATTGTGAGCCAGACCACGCAAGGCCGCTTCGTATCCGGCCTCCTCCACTTTTTCCACATGCATCACAAATTCCGCCATCTCAATCCCTCAGCACCCTGATTTATTTTGCCGCGTTATACAATACGGCATTCCGGATAGCAAGCGCTTCCTGGGAGAGCGGGAAGAATGAGTTATCGCTCCGTTTTTCGTATTTTATGCAGCCTTTTTCCCGTCCTGGGATTTGATCTATCCCCTTGACAGGGTATCGCCGGCTTCATAGGATGCCTTTTTTGCCAGGAAAGAAAAAGGCGACCAGGAAAGGGAAGATTGATGGCCGGTATCGTCCTGCAGACGGAAATCGAAAATACGCAAGCCAAACACGGAAAAGTGCGGGATATTTATGATCTGGGCGACAAACTGCTGATCGTCGCCTCGGATCGTCTCAGCGCCTTTGACGTGATTATGAAAAGCGGGATTCCGTATAAAGGACAGGTTTTGACGCAGATCTCGCGGTTCTGGTTCGATTACCTGGCCGATATCGTCGAGAATCACCTGATCAGCGACGACGTAAGCGAGTTTCCCGCGCCCTTCTGCGACCATGCCGATCAGCTTGCCGGACGGTCCATGCTGGTGAAAAAGACCCAGGTACTCCCCGTAGAATGTGTGGTTCGGGGTTATCTGGCCGGCTCGGGCTGGAAGGAATATCGCAAACACCAGACGGTCTGCGGGATCCGGCTGCCGGCGGATCTGGCCCAGTGTGCCAAATTGGCCCAGCCGATCTTCACACCCTCTACCAAGGCCGAGCAGGGTCTGCATGATGAGAACATTTCCTACGAACAATGCGTGTCCATGATCGGGCAGCAGCAGGCCCGGTATGTCCGAGACAAGAGCATTGAAATCTTCAGCAAGGCTCGGGACTATGCCGAGAGCCGGGGGATTCTTCTGGCCGACACCAAATTCGAATGGGGTTTGATCGATGGCAGGACGATTCTGATCGATGAGGTTCTCACGCCGGATTCATCCCGTTTCTGGCCGGCCGATCAATATGCCCCCGGTCGGGATCAGGAAAGCTTCGATAAGCAGTTTGTCCGCAATTATCTGGAAGAAATCCGCTTCGATAAGTCCGGACCGGGCATCGAGCTGCCGGAAGACATCATCCGAAAAACCAGCGCCAAGTACATCGAAGGATATGAAAAGCTGACCGGCAAAAAATTCGAGCCTGCCGGATAGCGCACATGTCCACAGCGGTTGTACATCTGAAGAGCGTATCTTTTGTTCGCAAGGATCGGCCGATCCTGACCGATATCTCCTGGACTATCCAGCCGGGTCAGCACTGGGCTCTTCTGGGGGCCAATGGATCGGGCAAGACCACGCTTTTGATGATTCTCACTGGTTACGAATGGCCCACACAGGGAACCGTGGAAGTCCTGGGGCGGCGGTTCGGCGAATGCCTGCTGGCCGAGCTTCGCCGGATTGTCGGCTGGGTCAGCAATGCCGTGACGGCTCAACTGCCCGGAAGGGACCGGGCGATCGATATCGTCGTCACGGGAATCGATGCCTCGCTGGGACTGTATCGACCGTTTGAAAGGGGAGAATACGATCGGGCGCATGCCGTACTTTCGACGGTTGGCGCCGAAGATTATGCCGATCAGCCATACGAAATCCTCAGTCAGGGAGAACAGCAGCGAGTCTTGATCGCACGGGCTATGGTCCATCAGCCTCAATTGCTGATTCTTGATGAACCTTGCGTGGGCCTCGATCCGGCCGCCCGACATCGATTTCTTGAGGATTTGAGAATGCTTGCGGCAAACCGGGATTGTCCGGGGATTATTTATGTAACGCATCAGATCGAGGAAATCGGGCCGTGGATCGAACAGGTAATGGTTTTAAAGACAGGTCGAATTCTGGACTGCGGGCCTGTCGGGCAGGTCTTGTCCGACGCGGTTCTCAGCCGGGCATTTGATTGTGTATGTCGAGTGGAGCGGCTTGGGGGACAGTATCGATTGTGGATTCAAAACGGGCAGGATGGTTCCCTGTGAATCCCTTTTTCCGGTGAGGTTGGCTGAATATGTCGGTCGAGTCAAAACGGTTTCAATGGGGGCAATTGCTGGCATTGACGGTGGTGCACGGTTTGCTCGATGTGCCGCCCGGGATCATCCATGTTGTGCTTCCGGAGATCCAGCGGGAGTTTGCCATCTCGATCACGCTGGGGGGGGTGTTGCTGGGAGTTTTCAATCTCACCTGCAATGGCGTACAGGTCTTGACCGGTCACTGGCGGGCCGGCAGCGATCGGCCGCGCTTTCAATACATCGGTCTTGTTCTGTGTGTGGCGCTGAGTTTGTTTGCCTTGCTGCCTCGTGATTCGACCATGTTTCCCGTGCTTGTCTTTCTGGCCGTTGTCGCCGGCTGCGGCGTGGCGATGCCGCACCCCGAGGCGCTTCGTGCGGTCCATGCGATTGACAAGGTGCCGGCCCCGATCGCTACGGGTGTGTATATGGCCGGAGGAATTGCCGGTTTTTGCGTCGGCGGCTGGTTTTCGCCGCGGCTTTTGGATGCCTTTGGTCTAAAAGGGCTTTATGTATTTCTGCTTACGCCGATGATCGGGATTCCTCTATTGGCTTCCATGCGAATCCGGCTGGCCGTCGAGACGCCCCTATTGGACGAAAACGGGAAACGTCGGCCCCGCCCCGGGCTGATTTCCTTCTGGCCCGTTTTGCTGATGACCGCCCTGGCCGGAATTTCTTCGGCGATCCTCGTTTGGCTACTGCCGCAAAAGCTCGGTTCTCTGTCCGGCGGCAAGGCTGTTACCCTATTCATGGTCGGCGGCGGCGCCGGCTCGTTTGTCCTGGCCTGGCTGGCTCACAAAATCGGCGAAGTGCGATGTGCCACTTTGGGCATGCTGGGAGCCATCTGCCTGTTGGTTCCTTTTTTGATTTTTATCGATCGTCGCTGGACGTACCTGTTGTTGTTCCCTGCGGGCATGTTGGGCTACGGAGCCTATCCGGTCCTGGTGACGCTGGCCAAAAACGCCCGGGGGCCGAATTTCGGAACACGAATGGGATTAATCGTCGGAGGCGTGTGGGGCATAGCCAGCGTGGCGACCATGGCCTTGGCGCCGGTTGCCGACAGGATCGGCGTGGATGCGGTCCTGCAATGTTCCCCCATTGGATTTATGTTGGCGCTGGTGGCCGGTATCATCGTGTTGCGCCGCACCGGCGGGCCCGTCAAACCGATGGAACCGACAACTTTTGCCGCTGTGGAGCCGCTTTAGAATGATCCGTTACGATATGCATATCCATACCGAATACTGCGGCCATGCCGTGGACATGGATGTGGCCTCAATCTGCGCCTGCGCCGACGAGCTGGATCTGGAGACGATTGCGATCACCGACCATATCTACAGCCACAATGGTCTGCCCGTCGTAACGGCGATTCGTGCGGAACTGTCGCGCGTGCGCCATAATTGCCGCGTGATCGTCGGAGCCGAAGTCGATGTCGACGGCGATTTCAGCGATGGGCGTCTGGTGACCGACAGTCTTGACGCTCTGGATTATGTGGTGGCCGGTTTTCACTATGTTCCGACGGTGGGAAATTATCCTCTCAGCCCTGACGACTGCACCATGACAGGCGAGCAGTTTTTAGAGGTATGGCGCACCGCACTGTTGGGGATCGTATCCAATCCAGGGATTCACACGCTGGCCCATCCCGGTCGGCTGGTGGCCGCCTCGGTCGATCTGGATGCGCACTTTGAGCAGGTGCTGGCGATCCTGGCCGAGGCCGCTAAAGTCAGCGCCAAACACCGGGTCGCCTGGGAAATCAACGAGTTGACCGGAATGCGGCTCAACGGCTATTATCAGCGGCAATGGCACCGTATTTTCGAGCCGGCGCTGGAGGCGGGGGTAAAACTTGTCTACGGCTCGGACGCCCACAGCCCCACGGCCATCGGCCGGACCGTCTTTACGGAAATGGTTCTGGCGAATCTGCCCTCCGATTGCCTGGCAAGTCCTGATGAAATCCTTGCCTGGAAGAAGGAACTCGAACCGTGAGCGATTGGCCATCGATTCTCTGTCGTTTGTTCGGCCAGCGCATCCTGTTTTGAAAAGCCCTGATAAATCATTGCGAACGATTCCTAAGTTGTTACAATACGCTGGTTTGACGAACAGATTTCGAAAAGGGCGGTCTTTGCATGGAAATCGTTGTTAAAAAGTTAGGAGGTCTCTCATGTCTCGAAAGTGTTTGCTTGTCATGGTCGGTCTGGTATTCGTCGCGTCAGGGATGACGGGATGCCGTAAGGCCACGGATGCTCCTGAGACGGTAACGCTGTCCTACAGCATCTTCTTCCCGCCGACCCACGTGCAGTGTCAGACGGCACAGGCCTGGGCGGAGGAAATTCAGAAACGCACCGAAGGCAAGGTCCAGATCACCTTGTATCCGGCCGGAACGCTCACCAAGGCCCCGCAGTGCTATGAAGGTGTCGTCAATGGCGTATCCGATATCGGCATGAGTTGTTTTGCCTACACACGGGGCCGGTTTCCGCTTCTGGAAGGGCTGGATTTGCCCCTGGGCTATCCGAACGGCATGACCGCGACGCGTGCGGCGACCGAAATGGTGCGAAAATATAATCCCGCGGAGGTGGCGGATGTCAAGGTTCTGTATGTCCACGCCCACGGACCCGGAATCCTCGCTTCCCGAAAACCGGTCCGAACGCTGGAAGATATGAAAGGACTGGAAGTGCGAGCGACCGGCTTGTCGGCCAAGATCGTGGAAAACCTCGGCGCTACTCCGGTCGCAATGAGCCAGCCGGAAACGTACGAAGCCCTGCAAAAGGGTGTAGTCAGGGCGACCTTCTGTCCGGTGGAAACCCTCAAGGGCTGGAAACAGGGAGAAGTGATCGACACCGTAACCGATACCTCTGTTATCGGATACACCACCGCCATGTTTGTCGTCATGAATAAAAACGCCTGGAATAAGCTTACTGCCGAACAACAAAAAATCGTCTCCGAAGTCAGCGACGAATGGGTGGACAAGCATGGACAGGCGTGGGATCAGGCGGATGCGGAAGGCAAGGCCTTTATTACTGAACTGAAGCGGGAGTGGATCGATCTTACGGATGAGCAGAAGCAGCAATGGAAACAGAAAATCCAGCCTATTCTTGACGAATATGTTCAGAACATGGCCGATCAGAACCTGCCGGGAAAGGAATTTCTTGCCGATTTGCAAGCCATGATTGCCGGTGCAGGCAAGGTGCAGTGACGATTCGGTTAGAGTCGCCCGGAAAGCAGAATCATGCTGAAATCGCTTTGGAAGGTATATGCTGCGCTGTTACGGCTGGTCGTTCTGGGGCTGGTTGTCGTCTCCGGGGCCGGCGTGATGGCGATGATGCTGGTAACCTGCGCCGATGTGGCGTTGCGTTTGCCGTTTATCCAGCGCCCCTTTGCGGGGGCATATGATATTGTCGAGATGGCCGGGGCCATAACCCTGGCCGCCGCGCTGCCCTATACCACCGCCGTCAAAGGCCATGTGGCGATCGAGTATTTTTTCCACAGGCTTAACCGGCCCGGGCGGATCGTGGTGGATACTGTCGTCCGACTGATCGGAATGACCTTGTTTGCATTCCTTTCATGGAGGAGTTTTGTATATGGAGGCGAGCTGCATTCGAGCGGGCAGGTGTCCCAAACCCTCCAGGTGCCGATTTTTTGGATTCCCTATGTCATCGGCGTTTCCTGCGCGGTTGTTGTGCTCGTGATTTTTCATAATCTGGTGTGTCCGGGTCGGGAGATGGTCAAGCTATGAGCCCTCTCCAGATCGGTATCCTTGGCTGCATTGCCTTGCTTGTCCTGCTGACGGCCAGTATGCCGGTGGCGTTTGCTATGGCGGTCGTGGGTTTTATCGGTTTCGCCCTCATCCGGTCGCCCGAAGCGGCCATGAGCATGATCAGCATGGATGTGTATCAGACCTTTTCCTCCTACGACCTGACCGTCATTCCGTTGTTCGTGTTCATGGGCCAGATCGCCTTCCATGCCGGCATCAGCCGAAGGCTTTTCGACGCCGCCTATCACTGGCTGGGCGCCTTGCCGGGCGGCCTGGCGATGGCCTCGGTGGGGGCCTGTACCGCGTTTGGAGCCATCTGCGGCTCAGGCCCGGCCACGGCGGCGACCATGGCTTCAGTGGCCCTGCCCGAGATGAAACGGTATAATTACGATATGGAACTGGGCTGCGGCGCTGTCGCGGCCGGCGGCAGTCTGGGCATGCTGATTCCCCCCAGCGTGGTCTTCATCGTCTATGCCATCATGACCCAGCAATCCATCGGAAAATTATTTATTTCCGGGATCGTGCCGGGCATTCTGATCGCCTTTTTGTTCTGTTTGACGATCTATATCAATTGCCGGCGTCGTCCGCATCTGGGGCCGGCCGGGCCGCGGTTTGGGATGCGCGAAAAGCTGATGTCTCTTCGGGGTATATCCGAAACGCTGATTCTGTTTCTTCTGGTTATCGGCGGGATGTTCATGGGCCTTTTCTCGCCGACCCAGGCGGCCTCCATAGGGGCCGCCGGGAGCATCGTGATCGCTCTGTGCAAGGGGCGATGGACCTTGAAGATGCTGATTCAGTCCCTCAAAGAAACCGTCCGGACCTCCTGCATGGTGATGATTATCGTCACCGGCGCCGTCATCTTCGGACATTTTCTGGCCGTAACCCGTATCCCGTATGAACTGGCCTCCTTCCTGGCCGGGCTGCCCGTGCCGGGATGGATGGTCATCGGTCTGATCATTCTGTTTTACCTGATCGCCGGCTGTTTCATCGATGCGCTGGGCCTGATCCTGCTGACCATTCCGATCTTTTATCCGGTCGTCATGCAATTGGGTTATGATCCGATCTGGTTCGGCGTGATCATTGTTATTGTGACCCAGATGGGGGTGATTTCGCCGCCGGTGGGCGTGTGTGTCTATGTCGTCAGCGGGATCGAACGGGATGTTCCCCTGCAGACCATCTTTCGCGGCGCTTTTCCCTTCCTTCTGGCCTTGGTGATCGCCGCCGCCCTGTTGATCGCCTTCCCCCAAATATGCCTTTTCCTGCCCAACATGGTGCAATGACCGGATCCGCAGTTTCAGATTCCGAATCCTTGTTTTCAGGCCTGAAAGAGACATTTTTTATTTTTTCGAGAACAAATGCACTGCCAGAACGTCTATAACAGTGGAAGGACTCATTACGATATCAACTTCCGCCAGGGACGGCGGGCAAAAAACCAAACAGTTTGTTCATCACCCTCCTCCGGAGCCAGATTCTGGAATTCTTCCAGGTCTGGCTTTTTTTACAATCCAGGCCGTGGATTCTATCCATAAAGAATCAACAGAGGAAGTTATTATCCGGCGACAAGAGGTTGTTTTGTGATGTTAAAATGCGCAATTTGCGGATTTTTTCCATATTTCTTTGTCACTTTCGGTTATAATGCGCATCTTCTTTGTAGATGCAGCCCCTGGCTCTGTTGGCCGGGCGTTATCGAAAAAAAAGTATTTCTTGGGAGGCACAATCATGCGTAAGTCGGTAATCAAAAAAGGTTTGTTTTTTGTTTGTATCATGGCTTTGATCTTTCTGCCCGGCGGCACTTTCGCCAAGGATGCCTTATTCGATCTGCTTCCTTCCGACAGCCTGTTTTGCCTGCGCGTGAACAACTACGATTATGCGATGGGCCAGATGGATCAATTTTTATCCGGCATCGCCCCGATGAGCCTGTCCATGGCCGGCCGGATGCCGCTGGCGCAACTGCTCGGCGATCCGTCGCTGAACCATGTCAAGATGACCGGCAGCTTTGCCGCTTTCGGCGTCGCTCAGAACAACGGGGGAATCGCAGTAGCGCTGATGATCCCCATCGAGGATTTTGACGCCTTCGTCGAGGACAACCCCAACTGTAAGGGACCGGATGAGAACGGCATCTGCAGGATTGTTGCCCCGCAGGACAACTCCAAGGTGACCGCCATCCTGACCAAGGTGGGAGATTATGCCCTGGCCACCTGGAAGGACAAATCCGAAGAGCTGGCAGCACTGGCCAAAAGCCTCAAAGCCAAGCAAAGTTCGCTGGGAGGATTTCTCGGTGAAGCCGTAACCCAGCAGGCATCCAAGGCCCCGGCCTGGGCGTATGGCAATGTGCAGCGTGCCGGCCAGATCGTGCGGCCGATGATCGAGATGGGATTTGCCCAGATGCAGGAGCAGATGAAACAGGCCGCCGAGCAGGGCCAGGGTCCGGGGATGGAAATCGCCGCTGTAATCGATATGTATCGCGAGATCATCGACGGGCTCATGAGCGAGTTGGAGTATGTCTCGGTGGCGATCCAGCCCAGCGCCCAGGCCCTGCAAATCAGCCCGACGCTGGTGGCCGTCGAAGGTACGACGCTGGCCCGGATCATGTCGCCCGATCCTTCCCCCAAGCCGGTAGGTCTGCTGGAATACCTGCCCAACGGGGCGGCGATCAATTTCTCCTGCAAGACCGGCCCCAAAGAATCCTGGAAACTGGCGTATGAAGGCATGTTCGACATCCTGAAGATGCTGATGGGCGACAAGGCCGACGAAAGCCAGATGAAAAAACTCCGCGATATGACCAATCGCTCGATCGACGCGATGGGTGGCTCGATGGCGTTTTCGATGGGAGTTCGCCGACAAGGTACACCTCCGTTTTCGATTCTCAGCGTAACCGAGCTTTCCGATCCGGCGGCGTATCGTAAAATCCTGGACGAAAATACAGCCCTGGCCAAAGAGGGCGTGTTCAACGACCTTTATAAATGGATGGGGATGGAGATGGATTTCCAGGTCCAGCAGAACGTTGTGGAGATTCAAGGCGAGAAAGTCGACGCGATGAAGATCGGCTTTACCGTGACCGGCGACAACGAGGAGATGAAGAAAGCGATCGAGGGGATGTACGGCGAGGGTCTGGAGATGTATCTTGCCGTCGTAGGCGACAAGTATATCGGCGCGATGGGGCCCAACAATGAACGCATGATGGGCCGTCTGATCGGCCGAATCAAGTCAGGCCGGGTCAGGCCCGTCGCCTCGGAGATGCAGGCCGCCCTGGACCTGATCGGCGGCGCCGAGAAGAACGAGCTGATCATGACTCTTAACGTGGTTCGGCTTATGCGGATGGGCATGAATATGGCCAAGCGGATAGCCCCGGCCGATGCGCCCATCCCGGATGCGGGCGAGGCCGAAACCTCCAGCAATATCGTGATTGCGGGCCGAACCGGCGCTGTGGGGCGAACCGAGATCGACATCGTAGTGCCCAAGGCGCACGTGCTGGAAATCAAGAAGATGGCCGAGAGTATGGAGCAATCGGTCAAACAACCCGCGGCGACTCCGGCAAGTGTGAACTAAAATCCCCTTATCCATGTGTTTTTTCCAGGGCGGTGGTCTTCGGATCATCGCCCTTTTTCGTATGGCTTTCTCCATGAATCGGAAGAAATGTTCATGTAACACATGCCCACTCCGGCATGGGCATGTGAGTCGTTAATCGCTGGTCTCTGGTCGCAAGTCAAAGTCATTCCCTTGTCATGCCGGATTTAATCCGGCATCCAGCCTGCCCTGAACCTGTCGAAGGGAACGATACCGTAAGGCCTATATGCTCATTACTAGATCCCGGCTCAAGGCCGGGATGACAGAGAAGGCCAGAGTGACACTCAGATAAGATGTAAGGTACCAAAACCTGTCATGCCGGGCTTGCCTGTCCCGAGAATCCTAGGACAGGTTCCGCATCGCGGAACCCATGCAGAAACGATAGCAACTTTTGGATTAGCCACAGAGGGCCACAGAGAAATATAATTATTGTCCCCCTCCGTGACCTCTGTGTTCTCTGACTTTGACGAGCTCTCTTCGAGCCTGACTTCGGTGAGTTCAGCTAACAGCATGGGTTCGGAAAAAACACCGAATCCATCCTACCGGACTTTACCCTGACCGTCAAGGTGGTGTAAAAAACCGCTTTTTATCGAAAATTGGAACAGATACAGCCGTCCTGACCGACGAATAGATCAGCTTCCTCCTTTTACTTCGAAGCGGGGCGATCGAAAATCTTTTCCCCTTGTTCCAATTATCAATGCTTTTCCTTTGATTTCGACAGGAAAAATACGCTATAATAAGCACTGTTTTCTAGAACAGCATAGGTATACGGAGTAAGGGTATGAAGAGCATTGCTGCATCTGTTGTTGTCGGCATCCTGGCACTTGGATTTGTATTGGCTCCCCTCATGGCCGGCACTTACTCCGGCGGGACCGGATTCCCGGACGATCCGTATCAGATCGCCACACCGGCCGACCTGATCGAGTTGGGCGAAACCCCCGACGACTATGCAAACCATTTCATCCTGACGGCGAATATCAACCTGAACGAACAGGGACCCGGTATCGATGGAACGTTTATTCTGGCAATCATCGCGCCGGATACCGATCAACTCGGGTACGGGTATGAAGGTTCCGAGTTTACCGGCGTGTTTGACGGTGATGGTTTCCTCATCTCTAACCTGACTATCAATACCCAGGCCCAGGATTATTCGTATCTGGGTTTGTTTGGATCTCTTGGCGCCGGTTCGATCGTGGTGGATCTCGGCCTCGAGAATGTAACTATTATTACCGGATGGAATTCCCAGTATATCGGCTGCTTATGTGGTCGGTCAGACGGTCTGATCAAGGGTTGTTTCGCTCAGGATGTCAATGTTATCGGGAAATATTACGTGGGCGGTCTGTGCGGACACAACGAATCGGGCATGATCGCAAATTCTTTCACCACCGGTCTGGTGCAAGGACAATCCTCCACCGGCGGCCTGTGCGGCGGAAACGGCGACTACAGAATTTCTGCGGCGATCCTCCAGTACAGTTCCTCGACAGCGATGGTTGGCCATAGATCGGGCACATCCTATAAACTCGGCGGTCTGTGCGGCGAAAACTGGGGCACAGTCAGTCAATCCTACGCCACCGGCTATGTCCGTGGACAGTATTATGTCGGCGGCCTGTGCGGCGGTAATTATGGAACGATCGTCGATGGCTACGCGGGCGGCCGCGTGGAAGGCGATTACGGCGGAGGCGGTCTGTGCGGCCAAAATGATCGGGGCAAGATCATCCGTTGTTATTCCAGCGGACGGATTTCTGTAGCAGACACTGCCGGCGGGCTCTGCGGCGCCGCCAACACCGACGGAACCTACGGAGACCATGGCGTCACCTATGAGGACTCGGCCAACTTCTGGGATGTCGATTCTTCGGGAATCAGCGTCAGCGCAATGGGCGCCGGCCTTTACACCAGCCAGATGCAGAACCAATCGACCTTCACCGTTGCCGGTTGGGATTTTGTGGGTGAGGGGGTAAACGGGACCAAGGACATCTGGCGCATGTGTATTGAGGACGTGGAGTATCCGCACCTGGCGCGGGAGTTCTCCCGCATCGCGGACTTGTCATGTCCGGATGGGGTAATGCTGGAGGATCTGCTCTACTTTGCCGACCGCTGGCAGCAGATGACGCCGGAAACCATCGGCGCTGCCGATGTCGATGGAGATGGGAAAGTCACGCTGCCCGATTTTGCTGTCCTGAGCGAATACTGGCTGGCGGTACACTAAACAAAACCGAACCCATCCTCGGCTCCCAATGCCTATCTATAGATCCCTCCACTCACTTCGCTCGGTCGGGAGGACGGTGTGAGTCAGTGTGTCATGTTGGCATTCTTGGCATTGTTCGGTTTTTAAGCTAAAAATGGAAAAATACCAACCTCCCCTTGGCATTGTTTGGTTTTTACGCGAAAAACGGGAAGAATGCCAAATACTTTCTTAGACTATGGATATTCCAAGTCAATCAGTCTGAACCGTTAGGGCGACGCGGAGGATGGCGCCGGTAGGTTTGGCCGAGAGGATCTCGACAAATCCGTTATGGGCCTGGGCGAAGCGTTTGACCAGGGCCAGTCCCAGACCGGTTCCGGTGGTCTCGCGGCGGGATTCCTCGCCGATACGATAGAATTCGTCGAACACCTTTTTTCGCTGCATCCGGGGGATGCCGGGGCCGTGGTCCTCGACCTCAATCAGCACATAGTTATTATCCAGTCGGGTGCGGACGGTGACGATTTTCTCGGTGGCGTCACGGGCGTATTTCAGGGCGTTGTCCAGCAGATTGATCACGATTTGCATGACTGCGTCGGCATCGAAAGCGAAGGGGGGCACAGGGCCAAAATCCTTCTCGATCAGGAAGCCGGCCCGCTGGGCACAGGGAGCCATCATGTCAATCACGCCATCGATGCATGTATTGACATTCCCCAGTTGAAAGACATACTTTTTTCGCCCGCGCTGAATCCTTGAAAAATCCAGCACATTTTCGATCAGCCGGCTGAGCCGTTCGGTCTCCTGTCGCATCGTAGAATAATATTCTCCGCGTTTGTCATCGGTTTTGACCCAGCCTTTTTCGAGCATTTCGGTATACATGCGGATGCTGGTCAGGGGGGTTCGCAATTCATGCGAGACGGCGGAGATAAAATCATCCTTCTTGCGAGCCAGTTTCAATTGTGCCCGAGCACTGTTCCATAGAGCCAGCAGGGCCAGCACCGTAGCGGCAAAGACCACCGACATGATGGCAAAGTACCAGTCCCGCAGTGTAGCGATCTCACCGGCCAGCCAGCGAGGATTTTGTTCCAGTAGTCCCAGCGCCATGCTCCCGAAGCCGAAGTCCAGGATGGCCGTATGGGTTATATTGCCGGACAGAGCCGTCTCTTTGGGAGCGATCTCGTAGCCCATCCCGCGCCGCATCAGCCGCGATGCGGATTCCCGGACCTCCTCCACGAGGACATTCTGATTGAGCCGGAAGCCCTGCAGGAAATGCTTCTGTTCGATCTGGACATGACGCACCAGAAAGACCTGCTCTCCGAATACGGCTGCTCCGTCCCCGTCCGGCATCATAATGGGCACAAACGGCTCGATGCGGACCTGCACCAGATCGTTCGGATTCATCGCTTGCTGGGCGGCAGGCTGCTGTATTTGCCGGGTTGCGAGCGGATCCTGCTGAAATCCATAATCGGACATGCCTTCCGTGGCGAGAGGATCGTTATCCATTTGGGCCATTTGCTGTTGAGCGGGAACAGAGCCGCGGCCCCACAGCCTTCCCTGGGGCCGGGAAGTTTCCCTTTGCTGAGAAATCCGGCTTTGCGGCTGCTGGATTTGGGCGGGTGTATCCTCCTGCTGCTGGTATCGGCTTGTCTGTGGATCGGATTGTGCTCCTATCGATTGTTGTGTTTGTTCTCCATACCCCATGCCCGACGTACCCTGTTGAGAGTAATCCTGCCGTTGCCTCTCGATCTGACCCGAATCGAACTGAGTACGGCCAGGATCGGTATTGGCGGTGTTCCATTCCACGTTGGCGCGACTCTGGTTGACTACCTGTACCTGCTGAGACTGGTCGAGTGTGTCGATCCGATATTCACTTCGTGATCCCCCCATGCCTTTGGTTTGTGGCACCGCTTTGGCACTGGTTTTTTCTTGTAAGGATTCATTCTCGGCAGCGATTTTCTGCTGTTCTTTGGCCAGTGATTGCACCTTCTCGGTCAGGGCGGAGATATCCGGTGACAGACGGACATTGAGTCTCGAAAGCAGGTTCTCTTTGATGTCGTTATTGAGATAATTCTGCACCAGGAGCGGGGCTGTTTCGATCTGCTCCATCGGGATGTAGGGATTCACGACGCCGCCGTCCGGTTCAATCTGAAAATAACCAAACGCCAATCCATGATGGGGATTGTCGCCGAGCGGACTGCGAACCAGGGCGTTGCTCATGTTGGCGGCTATGGGCACATAATAGTACTGATAATCCGTATAGGGCCGTTTCTGTTCGTTCTGGATGAATTGATCAAGCTTTCGTTTCACATCGGTTCGTATCTGCTCGGCGACCGCGGTAAACTCGGCCATCCGCCGCCCTTGCAGTCCATCGGCGTGCAGACTCAGCGAGTGGAGTCCCAAAAGGCACAACCCGCACAGGCCGGCAAAAATCACCGTCGTTATGATCCACAATCGCTTAATCATATCCATGTCTCTATGGGGACTCGTATATATACCCGGCGCCGCGGACGGTTTTGATCAGGGTCGGCTCATTGGGGTCCGGCTCGATCTTGCTTCGGAGCTTGGCAATATGCATATCGACCGTCCTCGTCTCAATCTCGTTCATCGATTCGCCCCAGACTTTCTCGTACAGTTCCTCGCGGCTGATGACGCGGTTGGGATTGGCGGCAAAGGTCTGGATCATCATGGCCTGCCGTTTGCTGAGGGGGATTTCCCGTCCGTCCGCAATCACTTTAAGCCCGGCGATGTCCACCATCAGGGAACCGAACGAAAATTGTTGCCCGACCGATCGGGCCGGATCCGTTCGTCGCAGGATAGCCCGAATCCGCGCCAGTAATTCTTCCAGCGAGAACGGCTTGGTTACATAATCGTCGGCGCCCAGATCCAGGCCGGTAATCTTTTCCTGCTCCTGGCCCTTGGCGGTCAGCATGATGATCGGCGTCGTCAGGCCGTTCTGTCGCCACTGCCGGCACAGGTCCTCGCCGCTGATCCTGGGCAGCATCAAATCCAGCAGGATCAGGTCAAATCGATGGTCCCGCACGGCCCGCTGGGCCTCGAGCCCATCCTCGACGGAAGCTACCGAGTAGTGATGGAATTCCAGAAAGTCAACCAGGCCCGAGCGAATCCGCGGCTCATCTTCCACAATTAAAATCGTTGCCTTTTCGTCCACATTCGGCTCCGTTATTATAGCGTCTCTCTCTACTTCTATTATAGGGTACATCGTCCCAAACGTGGTGTAAATTACATGTAAAAAGCCATGTCCGATATTTTACAAGCCTTTTACTTCGGATCGGGCCTTCCCGAACGTACACTCTAAGTAGGTAACAAACACATTTTTTTTAAAGGGAGAATGACATGAGCCAGATTCAGATTCGCATCGGTAAAGTGCTTTTTCTGCTGAGTTTTGTTGTTGCCGGTTCCGGTTTGGCAAGAGCGGGCAATGAGGAGGTTTTTTCCACTTTACCCGTTCGGGAGGTGACCGTGTTCAAGGATGGCCATGCCTTTGTGCTGCACGAGGGAGAGCTGGCAACCAGTGAGCAGGGGGATATTGTGCTGGACATGCTGCCCAGGCCCGTGATCGGCACCTTCTGGCCTTACAGCGCCCAGAGGCATGTACGCCTTTCCGCGACGGTGGCCGGCAGGGAGATTGTGACGGTGGACAAGACAGCCCTTTCGATCCGCGAGCTGATCGAGGCCAACCTTGGTAAACGTGTGCAGATCAGAGACAACTATGAATCCCATCCTTATGAAGCGACGCTGGTGCGGCTGCTGGAACGATCCACCGAAGAACTGCAGGAAAGTTCCGTTCCCAGCGGCGATCCTGCCTTGCCTCAAAAGAGCGACATCCTTTTGATCCGTGTTGCCGAGGGTGTCCGGGCGGTTCAAGTGGGACAAATCCAAAAGATCACGTTCCTTGAGGAGCCTTGCGATACGGTCCACGAAAAGGAATTTCGCAATGTCATGACGCTGAAGCTGGACTGGGATGGAGCCCCTCAGGATACCGCACGAGTCGGCATGGTCTATCTGCAGCGTGGGATTCGCTGGATTCCCAACTATCGTATCGATATCGACGGGCAGGGCAATGCGCACCTCAAGTTGCAGGCTACTCTGGTCAATGAGCTGGCGGATTTGCACGATACGACAGTGCACCTGGTCATCGGCGTCCCCAGCTTCGCCTTCAAGGACACAGTCGATCCCATCAGCCTGCAGGAATCGGTCGCTCAGCTTTCCGGCGTCTTTCGGGAAAATGCACAGACGGCCTATGCCTTCAGTAACGCGATCATGACCCAGGCGGCGATGCCCAGCCCCCGGTTCAGCGAAACCCGCAGCCAGGGGGATACGATCGATCTGGGACCTGAGGTCATTGGCTCCGGGGGCAACGAAGATTTATATGTGTTCACCCTGGAGCATGTGACCCTTAAGAAGGGGCAGCGGATGGTCGTATCGGTTACCGAATACGATCTGGAGTATCGGGATGTCTTTATTCTGGATCTGCCTTTCGGGCCTCCTCCCGAAGTGCGTCAGAATTTCAACAGCCAGCAGCAACAGCAACTGGCTGAACTGCTGGCCGCCCCCAAGGCACAGCACGTCATCCGTCTTAAAAATGACGGTGAACACCCCATCACCACAGCGCCTGCCCTGATTTTGCGGGAAGGAAAACTGATCGCTCAGGGGATGACCAAGTATACCGCTATCGGGACAACTGGGGATGTGGAGCTGACCAGCGCGGTGGATATTTCGGTTAAGAAACTCGACGAAGAGACCGAGCGAACGCCCCGCGCCATGCAATGGAACGGATCGGACTATGCGCGAAGCGACTTACAGGGGCGGATTACCCTGACCAATCATAAAGACAAGACTATTACGCTGGAAGTCACCCGTTCTGTTCTGGGACAGATCGACAGCGCTTCACACGAGGGGAAGATCGAACATCTGGGACGGCACGAAGGCTGGCTGACCGGCGGCGTGCCCGTCTGGTGGAACTGGTACAACTGGCCCTACTGGTGGTACCACCTCAACTCTATCGGACGGATACAGTGGGAGATGACTCTCGAGACCGGTCAATCGGTCGAGCTTCAGTATCAATGGCATTATTTCTGGCGGATGTAAACCGAAACGCATGGGAAATACTTTGAAAGGGCAGAACAATGAAAAAAGCAGCACTTTTAACGGCGTTCTTATTGTGGATGTATTCAGGTTTGACAGTAGCGAATTCCTGCGACGGAAATCAGCTCAAGCTCGAAGCCGCCGTCAGCCATCCTGTGCTTTTGGCCGATAAGCAGCAAACCGCTTATCTCCGGGTGGGACTGACCGGCTTTGCGATGGACAAGTCCAGCGGCCGGGCGCCTGTCAATGTGGCCATCGTGATCGACAAGTCCGGATCCATGAGCGGGGCGAAAATCGAACAGGCCAAAGAAGCGGCGATCAAGGCAGTATGTCGGCTCCACAGTGAAGATATAGTGTCGGTCGTCACATATGACTCAACCGTCACGGTGGTGGTTCCCGCGACAAAGGTCTCGGACAAGGATACGATTCTGGCCAAGATTCGCAGCATTCAGGCAGGCGGCAGCACGGCCTTGTATGCCGGCGTGGAAAAAGGGGCCCAGGAAATGCGAAAGTTTCTCTCGGACAACCGGGTCAACCGCATGGTCCTGTTGTCCGACGGCCTGGCCAATGTCGGCCCCAGCAGTCCCACCGACTTGGCGCGGCTGGGAGAAAAACTCATTAAGGAAGGCATCAGCGTCACGACAATCGGAATCGGGCTGGGATATAACGAAGACCTGATGACCCAGCTTGCCTATAAGAGCGACGGCAGCCATTATTTTGCCGAAAAGGTCGACGACCTGGCCAAGGTTTTTGAACAGGAGTTTGGACGAAGTCTGTCGGTCGTGGCCCAGGAAGTGCAGATCGATATCCGATGCGCCAAAGGCATCCGTCCCGTGCGGCTGCTGGGACGCGAGGGCAAAATCGATGGACAGGATGTCTCGGTTTTTATCAACCAGATCTACAGCAATCACGAACGGTATGTCATTCTAGAAGTGGAAATGCCTGCCTCCCCCGACGGAAGAATTTGTCAACTGGCAGAGGTAAAGGTTCGCTACGACAACATGAGAACACGCTTAACCGATCGCCTGTCTTGTGAATTACAGGTCCGATTCAGCAATTCAGCGGCCCGGGTTGAAGAACATATCAATCAGGTCGTCATGGCCGATGTGATCCGTCAGATCGCCACGGAGCGCAATGAGCTGGCCGTTACCCTTCGGGATCAGGGCAAGGTCGAAGAAGCGCGTCAAATGCTCGAAATGAATACGAAGTATCTGTACGAAAACGCGGTCCGTTACAACTGTGAACAACTCCGTGATTACGGGATGGCCAACGAATACGATGCGCAGAATCTGGACGAGATGAACTGGGGCCGACAACGCAAGATCATGCGATCGGTCCAGAGCGATAATCGCCGGCAGCGATGACAATCCAGGCCGTTGTCGGCCTGATTTGCAGATCATAAGAAACGTTTTTTAGAGGAGAAAGAACTATGATTAAAACTATGATTCAAACGGGCGGGATCGCCGTCCTGCTGGCCTGCGGATGGGCCGCTGCCCAAGCGGGTGCCATCGACGGACAAATTACCGACGTGATCGTCTATAGGGGCCAGGCCCTGGTCACCCGTTCCATTCCGGTGGACCTGCCGGCCGGAGACGGCGAACTGGTCGTCGGTCATCTGCCGGAACAGATCGTTCCGGAAAGCCTGTACGCCCAGACCGGCGGGGATGTGACCGTTCTGAGCGTGCGTTATCGCACCCGGGCGGTTCGCCAGGACACGCGGGAGGAGGTCAAGCGGCTCGATGAACAAATCGAGGAAATCAATGAGAAACTCCGTCGGTCCAAGAGAAACCTGGAGCACTGCATCGCCTTGGCGCAGGAGTACGATGCCCAGTGGAAGCTGGCCGCTGAGGGGGCCAGCCTGGATCTGAAGCGGTCTATTCTCCAGTCCGAACCTCTGGAGCGGCTTACCGGCTATCTGGAAGCAAAGAGTGCGGAGTTGCATGAAAAAAATGTCTCGCTGGAATATGACATCGCACAACGGCAAAAGGAACTGGATTTGCTACAGCGAAAACGCCAGGAATATGCCGCCGATCACGCTCGAACCGAACGCGAGGCGGTGGTTTTCCTGAACAAGAAGGAAAACGCCGCGACGAAGATCGAACTAAGCTATGTGGTAAATGGGGCAAGCTGGTCGCCCCAGTACAATCTCCGGGCTCAGCCGGATGATTCACAAGTCCTGGTCGAATATCTGGCCGTTGTGCATCAGGCCAGCGGGGAGGACTGGTCGAATACTGCCCTGGCCCTTTCGACCGCCGAACCGTCGCTGGTCGCCAGCCCGCCGGCCCTGGAGCCGATGGAGATCGCCCTTTCCTCCTCTCCGGTTCAGGGGCAAGTGCTGTCCTTGATCAATACGCAGTTGGCTCAGCAGCAACAGCCGGCACAGAGCGATATTCAGTACATCGACCAGTCCAAACAGTTTGAGGATCTTCTCCGGTCGCGTCGGGCCAATTTCGGCAAGGGTAAGCTGGCTCAGGACGAGCTTAACCGCATCGCCGTATCCAACCAGATGTGGGAGTTCAATGCGGATCGCGAGGCTCTCAAGCAGATGCGTCAGCAGGTTGCCGTGATCAAACGGACCGAAGGCGTCAGCGCCATGTATCGTCTGGCCGGCGCCCTGACGTTGCCCAGCCGCAGCGACCAGCAATTGGTTACGATTTCCACAACCCGCCTCCCGGCCGATTTCACTCTGATTGCCACGCCGCTGCTGACCGACTATGTCTACCTGCAGGGCGCCATGGTCAACAACAGCCAGACCATCTTCCTGCCCGGTCCGGCGGGGGTGTATCGCAACGGCGAATTCGTCGGTAAGGGAGATATGCAGCTGGTGACCATCGGCCAGTCCTTCACCTCGGGTTTTGGCATTGATTCCCAGGTCCAGGTCGTGCGCGAGTTTAAGGACAAGAAGGTCGAAACCCTGTGGGGCAACCGCGTCGATGAGCAGACCTACCATATCGAGATCAGCAATTTCAAGGATCGTGAAATCTCTCTGCGTCTGCTCGACCGTATCCCCTATGCGGAGAATCCCAATGTTGAAGTTTCTCTGCTCGAACCGTCGCACCCGCTCAGCACAGACGCCGAATATCTGCGAAATCAACGGTCCAAAGGCATCCTCCGCTGGGATATGACGCTGGAGCCGAATACGACCGGCGAGAAGGCCGCAGTTGTCACATACGGCTTTACGCTCAAGTATGACAAAAATATGTCGATCCATACGGTCAGTCATCAGTAACTGCCGATAGAATCACCATGGTGAAGGGGGCCAAATACGTAATTTGGCCCCCTTTTAACTTACCCAAACCATCTCCTTATGCGCCCGTACTGTGGTTGGACATGCCCTATAGGGTTTCCGGCATGACGAAGGGAGCCCGATGAGGACATTTCAGCAAATGGTTGGCCTCTTCGGCGCCGGCGCCGAAGAATTTTTCGGCGGCGTTGTCATACGTCAGTGGCGGACCCAGAACCAACGGCGTCTTTGTAAGATCCACATTGTTGCCTTCCAGTTGCTCACAGATGTCGTGGAGGGTATTGACGGCGTCCTCGCTGGATTTCATGCTCTCGCGGATCTGATCGATATGGGTCTGGCGACCGACGCGGAATGCGATGTTGGCCAGATGACACATGGCTGTGCTCAGATGACCGACTTCGATCTCGGCCGCCAGATCCTCTCGTCGCCCGGCGCGAACGGCCCGAATAAAATTACCGACATGGGCGCTGCCGCCATCGCCCTTGTATTGGCGGATACGTCTGCCGTTGGCGTCATATACGCCTCCGCCTCCGCGAACCAGACGCAGGGAAACCTCTTCAAACTCAACCCGGTTACCCTCGCGCGAGTTCCGGTAGACAGCGCCGTCGCTGCCGCCGCGGCGCTGAGGATCGGGAAGGTTTCGGATATCCACGACAACGGGCAGATCCTCATGATAGAACAGAGCAAAATGCATATTGGGGGTTTCGCCGTTATCGTCCCAGGCAAAACGGTTGCCGGCCGCGATTACCTTCGTGGGGACATCGTCCCAGCCGAGCAGATGCCGCAGGTCGTCCACATAGTGAACGCCCCAGTTGCCCATCTCGCCGTCGCCCCAGGGCCATTGCCAGTGCCAGTCGTAGTGGAAGCTCTTTCGCATGACCGGCGTCATGGGAGCCGGTCCGGCCCAGAGATTGTAATCGACCGATCCCGGAACCGGCTGCGGCTCGGTTACCTTGCCGATAGAGGCGCGGGCGACCAGCCGGGAGCAATGCACCCACTGCGGTTTGCCGTATTTGCCCGACTGGATATCGTGCGCAGCTTCCTGCACCGCCGGACAGGACCGCTGCTGCGTACCGGCCTGAACGATCCGGTTATATCGGCGGGCGGCCCTGACCATCTGGCGGCCTTCCCAGATGCTATGACTGACGGGTTTTTCTACGTAGACGTGCTTGCCGGCCTGACAGGCATAAACGGTCATCAGGCTGTGCCAGTGGTTCGGCGCGGCGATAACCAGCACATCGATGTCCTTGCGGTCCAGAAGCCGGCGTACATCGACATATCCCTGTACTTTATGGCCATACCGGGCGACGGTTTCCTTGACGCGATTCTCAAGGATCTCCTTGTCGGGATCACACAGGGCGACAACCTTGACGCCTTCGATTTTCTGAAAATCCTCGATATGCTGATTACCGCGTCCCCGAATCCCGGCTACTGCGATCCGAAGTTCGTCGGTCGGGTTGTCTGCGGCATAACTGCGGCAGGAGGAAAGGCCCAGATATGCCGCGGCGGTGGAAACGATACTGTTTTTCAGGAACGTGCGTCGATTCTGTGGATTCATCATCCATTCCTTTCGTAACTCCTTCCAACAAACGTTCAATACGTATTTTATCAGACGAAAAAAGTGCGAACAAGGGAAATATCATAACGCTGTTTTTTTCGGGCGTTGTATTGTAAAATGCATGTTTCAGGGCAAGAACAAAACCTTTGGTACGGAGAGACAACGGTATGAATTCGGAGCATGCCATTCAAGAATGGGACATCACAACGACCAACCTGGGACGGATAACAAACCGCCGATATGAGGTAGCCGTCGTGCCCACCGCGGCGATCGAGGCCCACAATCGGCACCTGCCTGAGGGGCAGGATTTTCTGCATACGACGTGGGTGTCGCGCCGCTGTTGTGAATTGGCCTGGCCTCAATGCCAGAGCGTGATTTGCCTCCCGACGATTCCCTATGGCATCGACTGCAACCAACTGACCTTTCCGCTGGCCATCCATGTCTCTCAGGCCACCCTCGACGCCATGGTCACCGACATTATTGTTTCCCTGCGGCATCATGGCATCCGTAAGATCGTTCTGTTGAACGGGCACGGCGGCAACGAATTCAAATCCCTGATCCGCCAGATTCAGTGCGAAATGGATGTATTTGTTTTTCTGTGCAACTGGTGGACGGTCGGAAAGGACAAATACGACGAAATCTTTACCAGTCCCGACGACCATGCCGGCCAGATGGAGACCTCGGTGGCGATGGCCCTGTATCCGGATCTTGTGGAGGCGGAAAATGCAGGAAATGGCCTTGTCCGTCCATTCCGTTTCGAAGCTCTGCAGAAAGGCTGGGTGTCCACAAGTCGGGATTTCGCCAAACTCAACGACCACTGTGCGGCAGGCAATCCCCAAAACGCCTCGGCCCAGCAGGGGCAGCGGTACCTGGATCTGGTCTGCGAACGAATCAGCGCGTTTCTTGTGGAATTGGCCGCCACCCGGATCGACGAATCGTTTCCTCATGTTCCATAACTAAAACAATGAGAAAAACCAAACAATCCGTCGCGCTGTCCGGCCCTCCAAAACGAGGGAAGGTTCCTCTTCGCCTGGTTCCTGCGATCGAGTTTATCCAGGCCAATTATGATCTGATGCTCCGCCTGGCCGACATGGCCTATGAGACCGAGTTCAGCGTCGGACGTTTTTGCCATCTCTTTAAAGAACATCTCGGCATTACCCCAATGCAGTATGTCACGCAGGTCCGGATCGAACATGCCAAACGGCTGCTCCGGACAAGCCGCATGAACAATGAGGCGATCGGCGATCTGGTCGGATACCGCCGCGAAAGTTACTTCATTCGTATGTTCAAAAGAACAACAGGCACAACCCCGCAGGCCTATCGACAGGCGCATCGGAAGAAACACGGGAAAAGGAAGAGGTGATCGTATGAAGCCAACGTTACGCTATGGATTGTTCCTATGCCTGGGATGTGGGGTTCTTTTGTTTTGGGCCTCAAACGGGCAGGCCAAAATGGAACACGCCATGCCAATGCGGATAGGCGCCGACGAGCAGGGACCGATGGACGCTCCGGCGGAGGGTACAACCAGTCCGGTAAAGGCTGGGTGTTCTACTTTCAGCCCGGACACCGGGCGGAGGACTTCAGGAATCCTGTTTATATCCAAATTCTTTTGAATACATTGGGTTGGCCGAAATAGCAATCGACTACGACAAAGGAATAGACATGCTCCCATGGAAACAAATCAATTTTCCCCTCTTTCTCGGCCTCGTATTTATCCTGGTTGGATTGGGCTGCAATGTATGGAGCCTGGCGCCTTTGATCAATCCTTCGGGAGAAATTCAAAGCGTACCGAAGAAGGTAGTCATCTGGCTTGTCGATATTTTTTTTATACTATGGGGAAGCATTCTTATTCGCCGCAGGAATCATCCTGACATTCGAAAAAACTTTCTTTTTCCTGCTATGACAATCGCTTTGGTGATAGTTTTTCTCGAAATGTGCATTCGAATTCTCTGCCTTATAAGCCCCCCCATTAATTATGTCCTGAACGAATCCCCGGAGCACGAGACAAAACTGTGGATACGAGATCCGGTATTGTTATATAAACCCAATCCTGACATACCGGACCATGATAAAAATGGCTGGAGAAATTCTTTTGTTCCCCGTCAGGCAGACGTTGTCGCTCTGGGCGATTCTCAAACCTACGGTGTCGGCGTGGCAAGAGAATACAACTGGCCGAGCCGGCTTGCTCAAAAAGAGATTGGAATTTACAACATATCTTTCGGGGGCTATGGTCCTACGGAATATTTATTGCTCCTGGATGAAGCAATGGAGCTACAGCCCAAAATTGTCTTAGTTGCCGTGTATACCGGAAATGATTTCTATGACTGTTATGAGCAAGTATATCTTCAGGGACAACTCCCAGATTTGAAAACAAACGACGAAACTACATTACGAAAAATTCAGCAGGCAGAGCAAAGCGGCTCTATCGAAAAACAATTTTTTTCGATGATGCCCCGTATATCCCAATCTAATTCCCCTGTCTCAAAAATTTTGGGCCATGTAAAAATCTATAGATTATTTCAGGCTATCGAAACAGTCTATTATCAGAAAGTTCCGTTGACCTGGAATCAAATCAGACGACGAGCAGATTCCATGGATTCCTTAATGGTATTTTCAGAGGGCACATTGCAGACGGTATTTGCTCCCGGGTATCATCTTCTTGCCCTGAATATGACCGATGTGCGAATCGTAGAGGGCTTTTCTATTTCACAAAAAGCATTACAAGAAATTCATGACCGATTACAACACAAAGGAATATCTTTTTTTATTGTCTTAATTCCATCCAAAGAACTTGCATTTTCCGATCTTGTCAGCCGCTCTGAAATCTCCTGTTCACCTCTCTACAGCCTGCAAATAGAATATGAGAAGCAGTTCTATGAAAGTTTACAACAGTATTTGGCCAGCCAACAAATCGAATGTATTGATACGCTGCCTCCTCTTCGGGGCAATATAGAACAAGGTAATCAACTATACCCAAAAACATGGGATGGGCATTTAAACGCATTAGGTCAAAAGATTGTGGCCGAAACGGTGTGGGAAAAAATAGCTCCTTTTTTTCTCATTGAATCCAACTGAAAAAAGAGTTCTTGGAGTAATCCAGCCTCCGTAAGAATAGATTTCCTATAAATTACATGTATGTGCTCGAAACAGTAAAAATGTGTCTCGAAATCATTTACGTAACGCCATACGCATGAGTCAGAATTCAGATTCCATACCAGAAGGAATATGTTACATGGCGGCTTTCTCCAGGGAAGACACCAGGCAGGTCATCGCATCGGTCGGTTCCTGATCGACCAGCATTACGAACAAAGATTCGATCGAATCAAGCGTTTGCTGTGAGTCGGATCGGACTCTCGCGCGGAATGCAAGACGCCCCCTTGCTTCGCCCGTGGAGGCCGACAACACCGGCCCGTCGTATCCGACAAGCACATCCTGCGTGGGACAGCCGCATTGGGACTGAAAATACCGCGCATCAAGCGTCGCCATCTTGTGCAGAACTTCAGCCCTCCGATCCATATCATATACCGCATGTACGATCAAACCCTGCTGCAGTTCATACGTCGGATCGCCGTCGATCAGCGTCTCGGTCAGGCATAACAGGGCATATTCTGTGACGGGCGGCTCCATCGAGTACTGTTTTTCCAGCACGACCCAGTATTTCCCGGATACTTTATGGTAACGACCCCAAATAGCGCCCGGAGAGGCAGCCAGGGCAGAGGATTCGCTCCAAACCAGCGTATCCTGCTCAAAAACCGCTTCGCACCCGGAAAAAACAAAAACAAGGATCACTGGAACAACAGCATACCAAATTGTTCTTATACACTTCATCTTTTCCACTCCTACAGGACAGTCATTGGTACGCCGCAGAGATGACCTGGTGCGGGATCGAGGCGTGTAATTCTTGACAGGACCGCATTTTCTGCGATACTGTCGCGATATGGTTAGAAATATTGCTATTCTGGGTTCTACCGGCTCCATCGGGGCCAATGCGCTTCGCGTTATCGAAGCCCTTGGCGACGAATTTCGTATAGTCGCTCTGGCGGCCCGAAACAGCATCGATCTGCTGGCCGGTCAGGTTCGTCGGTTCGGGCCTTCCTATGTCGCCATCGCCAATCCGGAAAAAGCCAAACCATTGAAGGCCCTGATCGGCGATCAGGCCTGCGACATCCTGACAGGTCCCGACGCACTGTCGGAAATCGCCTCTCTGGAGGAAGTGGATATCGTTTTGACCGCGGTCGTCGGGGCTGCGGGGCTTCCTGCCGTACTGCGGGCCGCCGAAATGGGAAAGACCCTGGCGATCGCCAATAAAGAACCCCTGGTTATCGCCGGACAGCTTCTGACCGACACCGCCGCCGAACACGGCGCTACGATTCTGCCGGTCGATAGCGAACACTCGGCCGTCTTCCAGGCCATGCACGCCGGCCAATCCGAAGACGTCAAACGGATCATCCTGACCGGCTCAGGGGGGCCGTTTCGAAAGGCCCGGCCCGAGGATCTTCAGCAGGTGACCCTGGAACAGGCCCTGAACCACCCGACATGGGATATGGGCCCGAAAATCACCATTGACAGCGCTACGATGATGAACAAGGCCCTGGAGATCATCGAGGCGGTCTGGTTGTTCGGCCTGCCCGCCGAGCAAATCGATGTCCTGATCCATCCGGAATCGGTGATTCACTCCATGGTTGAGTTTGTAGACGGATCCATCCTGGCCCAGATGGGCACGCCCGATATGACCGTCCCTATCCAGTACGCCCTGACCTACCCGCGCCGATGCAAGGGGCTGGCCAAGCCCCTTCAGTTGGAAAAACTCGGTTGTCTGACCTTTGAAACGCCCAATCCGGAGGTGTTTCGTTCTCTGAAACTGGTCTATGATGTGATCCGTCAGGGCGGCTCGGCCCCGGTGGTTTTTAACGCCGCCAACGAGGTGGCCGTGGAGCTGTTTCTGACGGGACAAATCCCGTTTCATCAGATTGTCGAACTGATCGAGGACTGTCTGAGCAGGCATTCCGAAACACCGTGTCCAACCCTGGATGCCCTGCTCCAGGTCGATGCCTGGGCCCGAAGAACCGTAAAAGAAACCCTGAAACTCTCATTTTTAGCGCGAGATTCTGCCGAAAAGGTGTAAAACAGGAGCCTTTGATGAGCGAAAAACAAGGTCCCAATAAAAAGTGGTTCAACCTGACGATTCTTATGATCGCCGCGATTGTGCTGGTCTATATGATCGTCACCAACCTGGATACATTCGGAAACATCGTGATTGTGATCCTGGGATTTGGCGCGGTGATCATGGTGCACGAATTCGGGCATTTTATTGTCGCCAAGCTGTCGGGGATCAAGGTCGAGGCCTTTTCCATCGGATTTCCCCCTACTTTGCTGGGGGTACGCAAGCTCCAAAAGGGCTGGCGGATCCGAATTCTGCCCAAGTTTCTCAGCGGGCAGGAGGAAGAAGCAAAAACCGAACCGTTGAAAGAGGGATCGGTCAATACTCCGACCTCGAAAACCGTGGAAAAAATGACCCAATCCAAAGACTCGGACACCGAATATCGGATCGGGCTTGTCCCGTTCGGGGGGTTCGTCAAGATGCTCGGCCAGGAGGATGCCGGCGCGGCCGAACGCAGCGACGATCCGCGGTCTTTTGCCAATAAGCCGGTCTGTATCCGGATCGCCGTCGTGGCGGCAGGGGTGATTTTCAATGCGATCAGCGCCTTTTTAATCTTTCTGGTAGTCTTTTCCATCGGTCTGCCTCTGCCTCCGGCGGTCGTCGGCAATGTCATTCCCGATTCCCCCGCCGCCAAAGCGGGTTTGGTCCCAGGCGATCGGATTGTGGAGATCAACGGCGAGTCGTTTGTGGACTTTTCCTCGCTCGGTCTGGCCCCGGCCCTGACGGCCGAGGACGAAGCGGTCTCATTGATTGTCCGGCGCGGCGATGGAAAAACCGAATCGATTCAAATCGTGCCCCGGATTTCTCCCCGTGCGGGGATGCCTGTCAAATCGTTCGGGATCGAATCAGCCGATACGCTGATCGTGGCCCGCAAAATTAAAGATCCCAGGCGAATTGCTCTGTTGGAAAAGGAGCTGGGGCTTGCTCCGGGAGATGTGGTCACAGCGGTGAACGGCGAACCGGTTTCGGCCGCATGGCAGATGGATGAATGGGTCGCCGACACACTGGCCGATCAGGTCACCCTTACGGTACAGCGTTCGGATCCGAAAACCCGAGAAAACCGGGCTGTGGAGGTCCGCTTGGACCTGCTTTGGCTGTATGAACAAGGCAGTTTTGAAACCCAGGCCCAGTTGTGCCATATCCATTCGATGGTGCCCCGCCTGAAAATTCTGGCCGTCTCCCAGCCCAGGCAGAGTCTGTTCGCCCGTCTGTTCGGTTTTCTGATCGGCGTCAGGCAGGGCCAAAACAGCGATAAACTCCAACCTGGCGATATCGTTGTCTCCGCCGGCGGGATCGAAAATCCCACCTACAGCGAACTGCGGCAGATCACCCAGGAACACAAGGACAAGGACCTGTCCATGACCCTGCTTCGCAAGGATGAGCAGGACCAGTATTCGCCCGTGGAAGTAACGGTCGTGCCGCGTTCCAATCCCAGCGACCGCCGCCGGGCGGAAATCGGATTTGTGCCGGTACTGGACGTGGAACATCCCGTCGTCGCCAGCACCCTCGCCGACGGCGACTTGTTGCCGTTGTCCATCCCGCGCGGAGCGACGATTACGACCGTCGATGGCGAGCCGGTCTCCAATTACGCCGATATCGTGCGGCTGTATCGGGCCAGCCGGGGCCAGCGGATCAGCATCGAATACCGGCTCAGCGACACGGATGCCGGAGCGGTAGCCGTGGATGTGCCCTCCGACGACCGGTTTCTGGCCGCGCAGACCGCCCTGGCCAAGTCGATTCCCCTGGAGCCGCTGACTGAACTGTACAAGGCCTCCGGCCCCGGCCAGGCTGTCGTCTGGGGCTCGAAAAAGACCTATATGTTTATCGCCCAGACCTATGTGACGCTGCGGCGGCTGATCACACGCGATGTCAGCCCCAAGACCCTGATGGGCCCGGTGGGGATCCTCTCGGCCAGCTATACCATCGCCCAGCGGGACCTGATCGATTATATTTACTTCCTGGGTCTGATCAGCTCGATCATCGCGGTGATGAATCTGCTGCCGCTGCCGATCGTCGACGGCGGCGTGATTGTGCTGCTGCTCATTGAAAAGATCAAGGGTTCGCCGCTGAACGAGCGGGTGCAGGAGGCGATCGCTTACGCGGGTCTGGCGCTTCTGCTGGCGGTCTTTTTGTGGCTGACGTATCAGGATATCCTGCGGCTGGTGTTCAGTTAACGATTCTGCCAGTGATGTGAGCGTTGCCATGAAGACCCTCTCGGTGGTAATACCGGCATACAATGCGGGCAGGTATCTGCCCCGCGCGATTGATTCGGTCCTGGCCCAGGTCCGCCAGGCCGATGAGATTCTCGTCGTCGATGACGGCTCGACCGACAACACGCATGAGGTTGTCGCGCCCTATCGCGACCGCATTCGGTATATCCGTCAGGACAACGCCGGGGCCAGCGTGGCGCGCAATACCGGCATCCGGGAGGCGACCGGCGACTGGATCGCCTTTCTGGACGCCGACGACGAACTGTTGCCGAATCACTTGCAATTGCTGTCAGCATTGGCGGCCCGTCATCCCGATCTGGTCTGGTGTACGGGCAATTATCTCCGATGCCATTGTGATCAAGAACATAAAAAATGCCAGGACCTTACGCCGCAGAGAATGGAGCAAATCCAAGACTTTCTACAGGGCGGGGAGGTGTTCGACAGCTATTTTGCCGCCCATGTGCATTTTGCCGGCGGCCATACCGATACGATGCTGATCCGGCGCGATGTGCTGCTGGAGGCGGGCCTGTTTGAGCCGGGGCGCAAACGGATTAATGATATGGATCTGTGGTTTCGCATCGCCTACCGGCAGGGGCCCATCGGATTTGTGTACGAGCCGATCGCGGTCTATCACCTGGATGTGCCCGAAAGCACGATCAAGCTCCACCGTGATCCGCAGACCCTCTGCGATTTCATCGACCGACACCTGGACCTGGCCGCCAAATACTATAAGCTCGACGAATTCAAACCCTGCGCCCAAAAAATGATCGGCTGGTGGATTAAAGAATATCTGAATGCCAAACAAGGTCAAAACGC
Organism: Sedimentisphaerales bacterium; assembly: GCA_016930745.1. Lineage (GTDB taxonomy): Bacteria > Planctomycetota > Phycisphaerae > Sedimentisphaerales > Anaerohalosphaeraceae > JAFGGE01. Next base: position 3,439 of record JAFGGE010000078.1, on the reverse strand, counting down.
TCAAACGTTACTTAAGAAATATAGATGTTTTTTCACAAGGTATAATTTTATGACAACATATATTCATTCTCTCTATCCGGCTTTGGGCAATGCTTATGAGAAAATAAAACGAACATTATAATGCAATGACTGAAAACACTAAAAAGCCTCGAATTTTATATGTAGCCTCTACGTTGCCTTGTCCGCCAATGCAGGGATCACACCATAGAATTCTTAATATTGGCAGGCAGTTACAGAAACGATTTCCTCTGACTTTTCTTTACGTTGGCCATGAGCCGGAAAGAAATCGAATCGAAGCCACTCAGAAGGAATTTTTTAACTTTTGTGCGATGACAACTCGACACAGGAATTTGCCTTATTTCCTTTCACAATGGCGACATCGGTTTCAATTTCACTGGCCATGGTATCATGCCCCGGCAGTAAGTAAGAGCGATCTAAAACGATTTCATCAACTCGTAAAAGACCACGACTTGATATGGTTTCATACATTGGATCCGGCAGATTCTTTGAGGTATAAGGGATTTCGAAATTCGTTAGTCGATTTAGACGACCTCAACCAAGTCAAGTATCGACTTAAATTATCCATAGACAAAACGCTTCGTTTAAAAATAGCGGATTATCTTCTTATTTACAAATGGAAACGGTGGGAAAAAAATGCGATTCACCGATTTGGGAAAATTGTAGTTTGCAGCGATGAAGACAAGGCTTTTCTTGGTAACAGAGATCCAATTGCTGTGGTACCCAATGGATTTGAACAACCACCGGAACGACCACGTTGGAAACCTAAAACGAAATCATGTCTGGGCTTTATCGGCTATCTGGGCTATACGCCGAACAGAGACGGCATGAAATGGTTCGCTGATCGTGTGTGGCCGAAAATTCGTGAGGAGATACCAACAGCCGAATTACATCTGGTCGGCCGATATGATGCGAAATCCGATTTTTCCTACGTAGAGGGATTTACGCATCTTGGTTTTGTGGATGATCCAGCCGGTGAATTTTCCCAGTGGTCTGCCATGATCGTGCCCTTGCATTTCGGGGGAGGCACACGAATAAAGATTCTGGAAGCGTTTACAAAAATGTGCCCTGTTATTACCACTTCTGTCGGTTCCCATGGTTTAATGGTCGCAGATGAAAAGGAACTCATTGTACGCGACCAGGAAGATGCCTTTGCGCAAGGATGTGTCCGTTTGATCAACGATCCCCAAATAGGTCAACAGCTGACGAAAGCGGCATGGTCGACTTTTGAAGACATGTATAGCTGGGATAAAATTGGGGAGAAAATATATGATTTTGTGCTTCGTTCTCAACCATTTTCCTGAAAAATCCCCTAAAAAAGGCCTTTCGTATCTAAAAAACCATTGACTCTGCCGAATATATTTTGCTACAATGCTTATTATGGTTTGTTGTGGGAATATATTTTTGTCCCTTGAGAAGGAGATATTCAAATGAGAAGGGAAACCGCTTTTCAAGGTCTTTTAATAATAAGCCTTCTATCATTTGTTACTGCCCATGCTCGTTGGTCTGAACCCATTTTCCATAGTGAACTCAATGACAAAGCAGGTGGCGCTATAGCCACTTTCCCCTGTATTTCTTCTGATCAATTATCAATTATTTTTGTGCGTGATTCATTTATGTTTGAAGCCAAACGCAACGAACCTATAGGGCCATTTGAAAGTGAAAGGAAACTGATAGAACTATATGATGACGGGCTTGGATGGTACACCACATCGCCGTGGATATCGAGTGATGGACTTCGTCTCTATTATGCGCAAGTCATACCTGTGGGGAAAAATTTCGAACGTATCATTAAAATGGCTTCAAGACAGGATAAAGATCATCTATGGTCTGAAATAATCCGACATACTGAGTTGCATACATTCTTTCCTCAATCCATTGATACTGAATTGGCTCTGTATAATGATGAGCGGTCGATTTTATATCGTTCCAATAAGACAGGAGGAAATAATTTTTCCATTTATACAGCGTCACGTAGTTCTCCGCATGGCCTTTTCGAAGTGAATACTATAGATTTGGTTACAGAATTAACGAATTTAAATATTCAAGATCCTTTTCTCTCTTCAGACGGTTTGGTTATTTATTTTCGATCACCGCATCCAGAGACCGGCAAGACGAATCTCTTCAAAGGTGCGCGAACGGCCCTGAATGAGCCATTCGGCGGATTTACCCTTCTCTCTGATCTCTGTGATCCGGATTATCACGCGGGGTATCCTTATCTGACGCCTGACCTTAAAACGATTTACTACAATAATTCTGTGGGCGATCAAAAGGGTATTTTTGTCTCGCACTGGATCGAGCCGGCCACTCTGCATGTCGATGCCGTCCATGGAAACGACGACAACGACGGCCTGACCCGTCCGACGGCCCTGGCATCGATTCAGACGGCGGTAGATCGAGTCGAAGACGACGGGACGATCCTGGTCTGGCCGGGCATGTATACCGAGACGGTCCGGATCGAGGCCAAGGGCCTCAAACTGCGCAGCGCTGCCGACGCGGCGATCCTGCAGGCCCCCGGACAGATCGCCCTGACCATACAGGGCCCGCGCAGCTCTTCGACGGTAATTCGCCATCTGGTGATCCGTAACAGCGCCGAAGCGGTTCAATGCGTCGATACCTCCTGCCGCATGGAGAATCTGACCCTCGTGGACAACCGGATCGGCGTCAAAAAGATCGGATCGGATTACGCCCCGACGGTCACGCGATGCCTGTTCTGGAACAACGAGACGGCCGATATCGAAGGGGCCATGCACCTGATCTACAACTGGCACGCCAGCGGCGACGACGATCCGCTGTTTGCCGATCCGACGCAGGATGATTACCATCTGCGTTCGCAGTCGGGCCGCTACTGGCCGCGGGAAAATGTCTGGGTCCTGGACGAGGTGACTAGTCCCTGCATCGATGCGGGCAATCCGTGGGTTACTCCGGCCGCCGAGCCGATGCCCAACGGAGGCCGGGTCAATGTCGGCGCCCACGGCAACAGCGCCTTTGCCTCCCGCAGCCCCTGGCCGCTGACCGGCGATCTGGACCGGGACGGCCGAGTGGGGATCCTGGACCTGGCGCAACTGGCCGAGCTATGGACCCAGGCCCTGCCCTGGTCCCGATAAGATTTTGAAAAAGAAGATAGCCCAAAGCGGGCGGGACCGTGTTCTCGTCCGCTTTTTTGTTCGAAGCCGCACGAATCGCCGATAGAATAGCATCGTAGCCGAGCGGCAGAGCCGTTTCTTTCGAGCCGGGAATCCATGACCGAACCGAAGCTGAATATCGTGTTTATGATGAAGCACCCGTATCCGCATGGGATGGCCGGAACCAGGAACATCCAGAATATCATCGACTACCTGGCGCGGTCTCCCGATATCGCCATGTCCGTGTTGTCGCTTCGCGGCGGGCGCGTGTTGTATAGGGACAATCCGGAACACGG
>JAFGGE010000077.1 GCA_016930745.1 Sedimentisphaerales bacterium | reverse complement strand
CCTGCTGCCGCCGCTGCTCGGTTTCGGGGGCTGGGGGATCTGGTTCTATCGCGCCCTCGTCATCCTCGTCATCGCCTGCCCCTGCGCCCTGGTCATCTCCACTCCCGTCAGCGTCGTTTCGGGGCTGACCGCCGCCGCCCGCCACGGGGTGCTGATCAAGGGGGGAAACTACCTGGAGGCCTCGGGCCAGATCCGCGCCCTGGCCTTCGACAAGACCGGGACCCTGACGGCAGGCCGGCCGGATATCCAGAAAATCGTCGCTTTCCAAGGCCATTCGGAACAAGAAATATTGGAGCGGGCCGCGGCCCTGGAGCTTCACAGCGATCACCCTTTGGCCCGTGCGATCCTGGAGCGGGCCGAGCGGGATCGGGTGACCCCCTTGAAGGCCGAGGGGCTGCGACTGTTCCGGGGCAAAGGGGCCGAGGCCGCAATCGGCGGCCGCCTCTTCTGGATCGGCAGCCACCGCTTCATGGAGGAGAAGGGGCAGGAGAGCCCTGAAATCCACGTCGCCGCCGAGGCGCTGGAGGACGCCGGCCACTCGGTGGTGGCGCTGGGCAACGAGGAACACGTCTGCGGGCTGCTCGGCGTCGCCGACTCGCTGCGGCCCGGGGTGCCGCACGTGGTGGCGGATCTGCGCCGCCTCGGTATCGAGCGTGTGGTGATGCTGACCGGGGACAATCTCGCCACCGCCCGGGCCGTGGCCGCGGCCGCCGGGATCGACGCGTGGCGCGCCGAACTGCTGCCCGGGGACGAGGTGGCGGCGGTGCTCGAATTGGCGCCCCACGGGCCGGTGGCCATGGTCGGGGACGGCGTCAACGACGCCCCGGCCATGGCGGCGGCCGGGATCGGCATCGCCATGGGAGCGATGGGGATCGATGCCGCCATCGAGACCGCCGACATTGCCCTGATGACCGACGACCTCGCCAAGATCCCCTGGCTGATCCGCCATGCCCGTTGCACCGTCCGCGTCATCCGCCAGAACATCGGCTTCGCCCTGGCGGTGAAGGCCCTTTTCGTGCTGCTGACCCTGCTGGGAACCGCCTCCCTGTGGCTGGCCATCGTCGCCGACATGGGGGCCTCGCTGCTGGTGGTGGGCAACGGCCTGCGGCTGCTGCGGGGGGAGGGGGGAGAGACGGGCCGCGCAGGGCACGGAGCGCCTCAGAAAAAAACCGCGTCTCCCTGAGGGCGCACCGCAGGATGGTGACCGTGTCGCGGTTCCCCATCCCGGGCGACATCCGGTGGGCTCAGGGCGACCGGGTTCTGTTCCAATTCTCAAAGGGATCCCCAACCGCGCTCCGAACGGGGGGATCCGCCATGCCTCGGAAGCTGCGGATCTCAACCCGCCGCAACAGCCCAAGGTGCGCTACCGGCTCCTGTACCGGGCCGCCAACGGCGTCGCCGGCCCGCCGTTTCCGGAGGCCGAGGTGCGATTCGAATTGTATCGGCGGTGCGGGATGCGTAAAACGAAGATGGGGAGGCGATGGCTTCCCCGTTATTTTTGAATGCGCAGTACAAGTTCGAGGGGAGGGGCTTTTCAGAAAATCCGAAAAAATTTATCCATTTTCCGTTCTTCATGTTGACAGACTGTTAATGATTTCGTAATGTTAAGCGGTTGCAAAGATAAAGGGCCGGAGGATGGGATGAAGTCCTGTAAGGCAATTCTGGATGGATGAAAAGACCGCCAGACGTCGTGAAGACACCGGCGGTTTTCTGTTTAGGAGGTTCGGGAAATTAATTTGTTACCTTTTTGTCCAAAGTAAAGGAGAAATTTTTGCTACTCGGTAGGTCGACAAAATATGGGGCTGGCTTCACTTGAGTAGGCGATTATGCTGATCTCATCGATTTTCATGAGACAATTCACTACCTCGCCTCAGAATCTGGTCCGATCCCCGCAAACCAAAATGATTTCGTCTTGGAATTGGCCTACGACGTCCGCCACGCCTATCAAGGTGCCCGCAGAATGGAATCTGTGGAAAACCCCACAGGAAATTCTACATACTTCGCTGTTGACATTCTTTGGCCAATTGCCTTGGTGCAAGTGGCGATCCTTCGAGATGCTGCATCGTACCTGCCTACGACGAAGGTCCACCAAGCGAATCTATATCGACTTGAAGCTTGCGTCGAAAGTTCTTTGAACGCACTTGATTCTAACGTCTCACACCAATGCTGTCTTTGGCTGAAAAAGAAGGTTTGCGACCGTCCTAGCTGACCCACCTTGGCAGTTCCAAAACAGGACTGGGAAGATGGCGCCAGAACACAAAAGGCTTTCGCGATACCCAACGATGATATTGCAAGAAATCAAAGACCTACCAGTTGAGGCCATCGTCAAAGATACTGCACATCTTTATCTTTGGGTTCCAAACGCGCTGTTAGCCGATGGGTTGCAGGTGATGGAGCACTGGGGATTTACTTATAAGACCAATTTGATTTGGTACAAAATCAGAAAGGACGGCGGCCCCGACAGAAGAGGCGTTGGTTTCTATTTCAGGAATGTCACAGAAATGATTCTTTTTGGCGTGAGGGGTAAAAATGCCCGCACGTTACAGCCGGGCAGAAGTCAAGAAAACATTATTTCAACTCGAAAAAGAGAGCATAGCAGGAAGCCTGATGAGCAATATGAAATTATAGAGGCATGCAGCCCTGGCCCATACCTTGAACTTTTTGCGAGGGGTCCAAGAAAAGGCTGGCACGTTTGGGGAAACCAATCCGAAGAATATACGCCAAGTTGGGATACTTACGCCAATCATTCGCAGTCAAATGTAGTACCGCTCAAGAAGAAGCGGGCATAAATCGCCTAACAAGGCGCTGCACTCGGACGGCAATTCCGCTGCGCTCCATTGCCGCCGGTTATGCTTTGCGTTATTGCGCCAAGGGAAGCTTGGTGCATCTTGCAGGGTGAAAAGTCCCTGTCGGGCAAGGGCTAGCCACCCACCCGTATCGCGTGTTGCGCCTGTGGCGGAGCGCCGGAGCGGATGAAAATCTGCAAAGGGTCGCGAACAAAACAGGCGAAGCATACACAGAGAAGGTAATAGGCCATAGGGGAGGCCGCACTCCCTGAATTGCTGGTACAGCCCCGAAATCGAGCATGTTGCAGTCGACGAGCGTTTTAACGACCGCGAAGTCAACAGGAAGCGACCGGAGATGGCAAGGTTGTAAAAGGCTGCCGGGGTCCACAGGCTATGGCATGTTACCAGAGATGCATCAGGAACTGGGGAGACCCCGAAGGCTCCTGGCGGAGAAGAATCAATCGTCCAGGTAGGAAAGCCGAACCGGAAATGGGAAAGGTGACCGAAGGTTTTTGGGGAGTTGGATCGATCCATAGTACTCCGAGACGGGAGAGCCGTTCACATGGGGAAGGGATCGACGTGAATATGCAGCCCGCAAAGGAAACTCATGCCGGACAAAGTCGGACTGGAGCAACATGAGCCAACCTCCCTGCGGGGGATATCGGACAAAGCAAGGCACCCTGTAGGTATTGGTGTTTTGTGAATTGCGGAAGTGAATATTCACGAAGAGCCCGGTGCGGTAGTTCCGCACGCCGGGATCTGTGCCGGGGCGGCCGGGTAACCGGCCGCGCCTACGGCGGCGGCAACACATCACAAAAGGAGAACCACATGAACAACTTGGACGAACTTTTACAAAGTATGACATTTGATTTTTTCGGAAGCGGAAAACACAAGATCGAAATGGATGCACTGCTTGCCACAAAAGATGCAATCTTTTTGGATGTGAGATCGCGCCAAGAATGGGAGTCGCTTCAGATTCGATTGGAACATCATATTAAGGTGCTGTGGATCCCGATTGACGAGATTCCAGATCGATATGCTGAAATCCCCCGAGATAAGACGGTCGGCGTTTTTTGCTCCGCTGGCACCAGATCGACCATCGTATATCTGTATCTGCGTTCCCTCGGTTACGAAAACGTGCGGATAGCTCCCAGCAATTACGACGCCATTAACAGCCAACTGATGCCGGGAAAATTGTACAAGGCCATTCGGCAATCGCAGTGCTAACCGGTCAAGGGACAAAACAGGATGAATATTTTCTGGATTGCCGCCATCATTTTTGCGCTCACGGTGGTCATGATCATGAGCGGCCGTGGCGGCGGCAACTTTTATGTGGCAGCGCTTGTCCTCTTGCGCGTTCCCATGCATACGGCTTCCACGACCAGCCAGTTCATTCTGTTGGCCGGCGCGTTGGTGGGAGCGATTGTCTTTGGGAAGGCCAGGACGATGTCGTGGCCGCTGGCGATTTTCTTCGGTGGACTGAATGCATCTATGGCCTTTGCCGGGGGGTTCATGGCGCATTCTTTTGGCGGCACGCTGTTGAAGATCATCCTGTCCGTACTGTTGTTTATCGCCGGCATCGCAATGCTGTTTCCCGAAAAACAAGCACACAAGACCGCTGTTACTCGCTTTGGGTATTGGAATATCCAAGAAAACGATAACCTGTATGTGATTAATCTATGGGTGGCAGTGCCATTGACCCTGGCTACCGGTTTCTTCTCCGGGATGGTGGGAATATCAGGAGGATCATTCCTGGTTCCACTTATGGTCGTTGGCTGCGGTGTACCAGTGCGCACAGCGGTTGGCACAGCCACAGCCATGCTGGCGGCGACTGCATTGACAGGATTTGTCGGCAATGCGCTGCATGGAGGTTTCGACCCGGCTCTGGCACTTTCATGTGGGGCGGTGGCGGTCATAGGAGGTCTGATCGGCAGCAAGATCGCGCTAAGAACAAAGCCAAAAAGCTTGAAAACCATCTCTGGAATTCTCACGATCATAGCTGCGATATTTATGCTGGCGAATGCAATTTCAGGCAAATGACATAACGGTAATTCTGGATTTGAGCGCAATTCACGAGGCGTTGCCTAACTGCGCAATCCGGTTTTATCTGGACAGGTGTCAATGGGAACGGAAAAGTGTACCAGTTGATAAGCCTCCTGGGTGGTCACCGGAAGGTAGCCGACCTCATCGACGATGACCAGGCTTGAGTTGAGATAGGCTTTGCCCTTGGACTGGCTCTCCTTCAGCTTGGCGATCAGG
>JAFGGE010000076.1 GCA_016930745.1 Sedimentisphaerales bacterium | reverse complement strand
TGTACATTCCGCCGGCTTCCTTGTAGAGGTCGAAATCAATCTCCGGTTTCTGTCCCTGCACGGCAAACGAATACACCCGCTGGCCGACGCCGGTAATGCCCGTAAAGCATTCGGCAAAATGCAAGCGGACCGTGTACTTGCCGTTGGGAAGATGGAACTCGTATGCGCTCATGCTGTACCGTTCGGTACGAAAGATCTGCGGGAACGCAACATTAGGAACTTCGAAATCTTCGGCCCGTTCGACCGTCATGCCATCCGGCGGGCTCAGCGATGCGCCGGGCGCCTTGACCTCATCGGGTAACCAGAGATTGCCGTCCTTATCGGTGTAGGGCTGATAGGCCCCGCATGCCACACGGATGACCATCTTGGATGGGACCGGAGCCGAAGGAGGTGCCGATACAGGCGCAGGCGCTACCGTACTGGTCTCAACCGTTTTTGGAGTCACCGGAATCGGGAGAGACAGATCTTGGAATAGCAATGGAGCAAATTCATGCAAACTGCGGCGCCATGTCTGCCACTCGTGCGCGGTGTCGGGGGATTCGTAGTAAACGCTGTTGACTCCGGCTTGTTTCAGTGCTTCAGCGTTGGGCTTTCCATTGGCGCCCATCGCCCGGCCTCCGGTAACCTCGCGGCTTCCATAGCTGACGAACACGATTTTGACTTTCTGTTTGAAGGCGTCCATGTCGGAGATATCCGAGGGGGCAATGCTGCCGCCGCTGAAGATGCCGATGTGGGAGAACTTATCAAGGTTGGCCAAGGTGATCGTTCGGGTTTGCATTCCGCCCATGGACAAGCCCGCCATGGCCCGATGTGACTGATCGTCGAGAGTCCGGAAGTTGGCATCGATGAAGGGGATCAGGTCATCGATGAGAGTCCGCTCGAAGGCGCTGAAATTGAAGGCACGTCGGCCGGGAACACCTCCCCCGCCGGCAGCAGGAGCCGCCGGGCGGCCCGCGTTAGCGCCGGGGACATAGCTGTTGGCCATGACGATGATGAAGGATCTGGTTTTGCCCTCGGCGATCAGGTTGTCCATAATCAGGCCAGTGTGACCCTGGCTGCCCCAGCCGGTTTCGTCTTCGCCACCCCCGTGCTGAAGATACAACACCGGATAACGGGTCGTGGCGTTCTTTTCATAGTCCGGTGGCGTGTAAACAAAGCAGCGGAGATTGGCATTGGCGGTCTTGGAATGGTAAAGGATCTGTCGCAGTTGGCCGTGAGGGATATTCTTGAGAGCGTAGAAGTCCTGGTCTTTGGCAGGGACTTCTACGCCGCTGCCCCAGCGGCTACCGCCGTAGAAATACAAGCTACCGGGGTCCGGAACTCCGGCACCATCGATCACGATCTGATAATAGTGAAAACCTTCATCTTGAGGCCGCGTGATGCCGGTCCAGGCGCCATCGTCACCCTTGGTCAGGGGGTACTTTGTACCACCCAGAAATTCGAATATGACACTCTTGGCCTCAGGCGCAACGACGCGAGCCCGGACACGGCCTTCGGAGTTGACTTGGGGGTACTGCTTACCGGGCTGGTTCAGGGTAGAGGGCTCGAAATCCTCCACCATTGAGAGCTGATCTGCCTGAGCCAAACAGATTCCGCCGGTGAATAGAACGGACAATACAAAAATGGACCATCTGTGTTTCATTTGATAACCTCCTAAAGTATTTCCATAGTTACTGCCATTAACGCGGTAAATAAACGACATCTTCTTATATAACACCGTTTAAAAGTTTCAGAAGTGAGATGAAAAAATAAAATACTGACAGGATTTTTCATCTCGCTGGTTGTGAAGTGAAGGATATAATCTGTAAAATAATCACTTGTTGACTAAAAGTGCATATACCGCAAGCAGTTGCGGGGAGGATTATCACATGGAAATCTGTAAATATAATTCGATGACGGCTAGAGGGGTATTAGGAAAACAGGCATGATCTCTTCCGTTTTTTAGCGTTTTTCATCTCTCACTTGGCTGTTTTTGCCGGTGAATAAGGAGAAGATTACCAGAATAGTATGGATCGATCATGAATTCAGTCCAGTTTACGCAGGTACCGCATCACGCCGGGTCTGTCCGGCTTTTCCTGGTTGTAGTTGGCATGTGGGCTGTTGTCGCTATGATGGGGCCCTGTGTCTGGGCCCTTGAGGGGCAGGTTCGAATCCATGATCCATCCACAATTGTCGAATGCGGCGGCAAATTTTATACCTATGGCACCGGAGGAACCTGCTTGGTCTCCGACAATGGGTGGAGTTGGCGTCGCGGCGTGACACCCTCACACCGTGGCATGGCGCCGGACATCATTCGACTTGGCAACCGTTACTGCCAGTATATTTCCTCCAATCCCGGCGGGCAGCCCCATTCCCAGATCCTTCTGATTTCGAGCAAGAGTCTCGATCCTGAATCCCCTGACTACGAATGGGAAGACGGCGGCATTGTCAACTCGACGGATGGCGTTGAGTTCTGCAACGGCATCGATCCGGGGCTCTTTCTTGATCCTACCGATGGGAAGCTGTGGATGACGTTTGGCTCCTATTTCGGCACTATTCGGATTGTCGAACTCGATCCCCAAACAGGCAAACGTATCGATGATACGTTTACAAACATCGCTATCAACTGCGAAGCATCTATCATCATTTATCACGGCGGCTGGTATTATTTGTTGGCTACTCACGGCAGTTGCTGTCGGGGCGCTGACTCCGGCTATCATATTCGTGTAGGTCGTTCCAAGGAAGTCACCGGTCCATACGTCGATCACATGGGTATCGATATGCTCTTGGGCGGCGGCAAGCTCTTTGTCGGTTCCGGCGGTCGTGTGATTGGGCCTGGGCATTTCGGATTGATCGACGAGGGCGATGGCGTGCAGAAGTTCTCCTGTCACTACGAAGCCGACCTCGATCGGGGCGGCGCCAGTGTGATGGACATCCGCCCGCTGTTGTGGAGAGACGGCTGGCCCGTTGCCGGGGAAAACTGCAAGGAGGGCACCTATGAAATCGAATCCGTTCGCACAGGCACGGCACTCGAACTGGCCGTTGAAGGTGTACCGGTCGGCGGCCGGCGCCTGAGGGGCCGCGGTGGGCCGGGAGAAATATCTGGTGGTATCGGCAGCGTGATTCCACCGCAGGATGTAGCTGAGGTCTCACAGAACTGGCCCTCCGGCAACGTAGACGTACGCATGGCCAACTATATGTGTCAGGCCCAGCAGAAATGGACCTTAACACCTGTTGCCGAGGCGGGAGGTACTTTCGGCTCGCCGTATTTCAAAATCACTATTGCCGGTACGGACAGGACACTCGCTGTTGACGAAGATGCCGAACTGGTGGCCCTACCGGTCTTTACAGGCGAACCGGAACAACTCTGGCGTCTGGACCGGCTCGCTGACGGCACTTGGCGCATCATGCCCAAAGTCGCCTCCATCCTGGATGAACCTTTGGCCCTTTCGGCTATTGGCGGCAGTTTCGCGACGCTTTCCAAGTTCGATCCGACCCGCGACAAATATCGCTGGCTCTTGAAAGAACCTTGATCATCTATCGAAAATCCAGTAAAGGGAATTTTAAATGGCTATGCTTCGCAAAATCCAGAAGATGCTGGCCGTGTTTATGGCAACCGGTTTTCTGTTCATGAGCATGTCCGGTGTTACCGGCTGCACCGCCTCTCACTTGCGTCTTACGCAAATACAAACGCCTCCCGAGAACGACGACTTTATTCGGCATTGGGTCATTCTCGAACCGATTCGTGTCAATGGACTGACCGACAGTGCCGTGCAGGCGGCGGTTAAGCACGAGTATTTTAGCGATCAGTTTACTATAATACCACGAGACGGTGACCAGGTGATGATCCAGGATGCAGCATTCACGTGGCACGCCGTTGACACCAATGACTACAACGTCAATCTTTACTATTTTGCCAAAGATCTGGGCAAGCCCACCTCCAACGTCCTGTTTTGGGCGGTCACCATTATCGACTGTCCACAGGAGATATCCGGGGTGCGTCTTGCCATCGGATCCAATGCGGCCTCGGTATGGTGGGTTAACGGTCGTGAGGTCATCGGCATTTACAACGACCGCCAGACCGTGATTGATGATGGCGTGTCCAAGCGCCTGACGCTCAAGAAAGGCCGGAACATCGTGCGTTGTGCCATCGTTAATGGGGGTGGGGCCACGGACTTCTGTGCACGGTTCCTCGACGCAGATGACGTACCTTTGAAGGAATTCACCGTGCGTGTCGGTGACGCGGGGAAGTGAAGCGACGATCGAATTCTACGCAAAATGATGCCATAAACTTGATTTGGTAGGTGTACACATGAATGCATTCCATCGTTTAAGATTTGCCTTAATATGGATATCCATTCCTTCCTGGAAATATTAATTAAACCTAATCGAAAGGAATTATGAAATGAACAATTCCATTTTTTCGTGGTTTGTTGTTACGGCAATGATCTTTGGCATTTCCAATCTGTCTTCCGCAGATGAGCCAGCTCTCCAGTCTGCTGAGCCAGTAATGACTCGTACGGATGCTCCCAAGTTCCCCTTAACCACACCACTCCAGTGGAAATCTACCGGTATACTCGTCAGTCCCGTCTCCGACGAAACGCATCAGATCGTGTCCGTCAAAGATCCGACGATTGTCCGTTATAATGACCTGTG
>JAFGGE010000075.1 GCA_016930745.1 Sedimentisphaerales bacterium | reverse complement strand
GGTCGTCCCCCAGCCGGGCGATCGATTCCACCGCCTGAATCCGGACCTGGCTGTTGACCTGCGTGCTGTTGAGCGTTTCGTAGAGAAGGGCAATGTCCTTTCGCTGCCCCAGCTTGCCCAATAGCATCGCCGCATTCGCCTGTACGGTATGGTCCTGGTTGCGCAGTCCCGTGCGAATTCGGTCTCCATACTCGGTTTTACCCAGCCGGGCCAGAGCATACGCGGCCCCGATTTGCACGCGCTGGTCCGGGTCCTTCAAAAGCGTCTGGGCCCCGAATCGGCCGGCTTCATATTTCATGTCGCCCACGGCCAGCGCCGCTGCAAAACGAACCGGCGCTACTTCGTCCCGCAGCAGGTTGGTTACCATCGGCATCAGCTCGCGATGCTCTGTGGCGGCCACCACTTCGGCGGCATTGGTGCGGATATAGCTGTTTTCGTGGGTCAGGGCGTTCCGTAACAGGGACAGAGCGTCGTCCCGCCATGCTTTCGCCGGCGACGAGGCCGACGGATTCGTATCATGTATCGTCGGCGCAAGGGGCTCTTGCGGCTGCTCGCAGCCGACGGTAACGGCCAGTAGAATAAAGATACATATCGCCCAGGCGATCTTGGTCATCATGCGTCGTTTCCTTTCCATGAACACCGCCGGCAGCACAGCCACGGCAAACAGGACCGCCGCGACATATTTCAGCAAAGGGCCGATTCGGCTGAATATCGTGATCCTTTGATCCACAGGAATCGTATCGACAAACCACCCGGCTACGCCTTGACGTTTCATGGCGTCTTTCGGTAAATCGCCCGCAACAAAGCCGTCGCGAATCCGACCGACCGAATCGATCAGGCAGCTAATCCCCGTATTGACGCTGCGTAAAATACTTATCCGGTTCTCCACGGCTCGAAACACCGTAATCACCGTCCGCTGAGCCAGTTCCTGGCTGGGCAGGATCGTCCCTTCGTTGAGTCGATACCCCCCCGGCAGCGTCATCGTATTGGGATCGGCGCCGGACTCGGCCCCGGGCCTGTACCGCACATACCAGCCGTCGTTGCTTACATTAACGAGAAAGTCCACCCGCTTGCGTCCGTTTCGAGCCAGAACCGTCCGGCGAGTCACCTGCTCATCGGTATCCTCATAGCAGATCAGCACTCCGAAACGGTATATCTGGCCATTTTGATCGATCGTAAAAACCGTATGCTCGGTACCCGCCGTAAGGTCATAGTCATAATCGTAGGGACTCAGACGCATCACCAGATTGTACAACGCAGGAACCGTATTCTTAAACGGAATATATTCTCCGAATGGGACCAGATGGATCTTATCATACCGTTTCGGATCCTGCATCCCGTCCGGCCGATAGAGAAACGCTGTGTTATACCGGTCGGTAATCACCGGCTCATCGTTCTGAAAGAGCAGGTCGGCCCCATGCGCCCCGGCCAGCACATATCCCCGGTTCTTGCGGGTATGCTCGCCCAGCATCGCATCCAGGCGCTGTGGAGGCGAGTCCGGCCGGCAATACTGCACGTACCCCGGGTTCAGCGATGCCAGCACAATCGTCTCCGGCCAGGCCGCCAACAACGCCCCCGTCTCAAAACAGGCGTCGCTATGCCGGATCAGGTCCTGCACGATCGGCTCGGCCGCTTCGCTTAACTCCTTGATCTGCGAGGGGATGTTCGGCTGCACCGAACCGGTCAGGGGACCCTCGCTCACATAGCGGTCCGTCTGTTGGATCCGCCAGTTTCCGTACAGGATCGAGCCGGCGATCAGCCCCCCCACGAAAAACGCCTTGACGCCGTTGCCCGCCCGCAGCAGCTTACCCCATCCATCTCGCCGACCTTCTATGATCCATTCGGCCGCAAGCCCGTTGACCAGGGCAACCAGAAGCGAAATGCCCAATTGCCCCGTGACATCGGCGATCTGGATCAGGCCCAGGTGCTTGTATTGGCTGTGCGCCAGCAGTCGCCAGTTAAATCCGGTCAGCAGAATGCCCTGCCAGGCCTCGGCGCCCACCAGAAGAACCGCTATGATCACAAACAACGGTATGGGACGGCGGGGTCGAAGAAAAATCCCCTCCTGCTCTTGCCATGGGCAGGGCATGCCGGTTCGTTCGGCACAAAAGCGAATCGCCATGATCAGCAGCGGCCAGTACAGCGCCAGATACAAACAGAACAAAATATAAGCCGGCATCGTTACATAGCTGATCCAGTACACGTTGCTGAGCCAGTGAACCAGGGCGATCGAATACGAAACCCACACAAGACCCCGCGTTGGAGCCGAGGAAAAACACGCCACAAAAAACGGCGCCCACGCCACCCAGGCCAGAAAGCTGATCCCATACGGGACCTGGATCACCGTCAGCGCTACAGCCGAACAGACGAATAAGATTGTAGATGGGAGGAGACTTTTTGCTTTTTTGACACCCAAGTGGTTAGCTCCTTCAAACAGGCGACCAGATCGCCCGGCTGGTACTCTTTGCCGTTATTCATGCGGATGCTGAACTGTCTGGCGTACAGCTGTAAAAGTGTGGGATGATTCAAAATCGCAGCGGCGTTGATTCCGATTTCCACATACAACCGCTGCAGTTCCAGTATTTCCTGACAGCGCAATCCGCTGTCGAACAAATCCTCTTCGGTCCGCGAAGCGGTTTCCACATCGACTTCGGAAACTCGCTTCCGTGCATTTTCCACATATGTTTCGGAGATATCCAGCCCGACAAACCGCCGTCCCAGCTTCTTGGCCGTCACGGCCGTAGTTCCCGATCCGACAAACGGATCCAGCACAATATCCTCCGGCTTCGTGCTGACAGAGATAATCCGGGCCAGCAGGATCTCCGGCATCTGGCAGGGATGCCACCCGCAACGCTCCTTGAAGGTGCCGCATACCCGCGGATACTGATTCCATACGTCGTCCGGCAACTTGCCCCGGCCGTCGGCCCGTCGGTCGTTATAAATCAGTTGCCGGTCCGAGGGAACGCGGACGGCGGAATCGTTGAACGTAAAATGTTTGGCATCGTGGACAAAATAGAAAATATGCGTATGGGCCCGTGCGAACTTGGCCTTGGTCTGTTGCCCGAAGGTATAATGCCAGATAATCCAGTTCCGCAGCGTCAGCCCCAGTTCCTCGCCGATCAGACGGACTTGGGCCGCATAATCATCCCCGATGGCGATATAAAAAGATCCGTGCGGTTTCAATACCCGGATGCATTGGGCCATCCATTCTCGCGTCCATGCGACGTAAGCGTCGCTGTGGACCCGGTCCTGGTACAAGTCGTACTGATACCCAATGTTGAAAGGAGGGTCGGCGAACACCAGGTCGGCAAACGGCTCGTCGATCCGTCCCAGCCATTCGATACAATCGGCACAGTGAATCCTATCCAATAATCGGTCCATGCGGACATCATAGCAGGGGGGCTTTGGCTTGCAAGCGCAAACCAGTCGCAGCGAACGATGGAGAAGATTTTCCGGGTAAAACGACGATGGATCAGTAGATAATGGCCGTTACCTGTTCAATCGCGCCGATCACATGGTTGATGTCCTCGGCGTCGGTAATCACCTCGTCAAATCCCTTCTGCTGCAGGGCCTGGGCTTCGGAGGCCTTGAGGTTATGGGCGATGGCGACAACCTTGGTCCCGCTCAGGTCGCCGTTGGACCGCACATACCGACACACCTGCGAGGCGTCGATCTCGCGAGCCATCAGGTTGATCAGGATGACATGCGGCAGCATCTTCTGGGCGAACAGCCCCGCATCAAAACTGTTGGCCGCTGTATGAACCTCGTAATCCCGCTTGTCCCGAAGCGCCTGGGCCAGACCCTCGGCCCGGGAGGATTGGGAGTCCAGAAGCAGGATGCGAAGCGTCCCGATATCCAGACCGTCGGTGGGCATATCGTGGGCCTTCATGAATCGGACCAGTTCGTTGGTCGGAATCCGTCGATCCCGCGAGCCGGGAATGCGATACCCCTTCAACTGACCCGAATCGAACCATTTGGTCACCGTACGCGGCGCCACATTGCAAATCTGAGCGACTTGTCCGGTTGTCAGCACATCTTTTTTCTTATGCATATCGTTTACCCATGCCCGGCCGAGCCGCGACGACAAATGAGTAAGGTTGTTGGTTCCCTAATGCCTTATGCCCCGGATCCTCCGGCAGACATTTCTTCGGCGCGTTTCGTACTCGATTTAAGTCGGATTTTATAAAAAAATAGGGCTTTGCCGCGGGAACACTACCCGAGGCGGGCTTTTTGATGGGGATCTCAGGTGTGACCGAGGGTGGCCTAACAGGGGAAATAACGCCTCTATATACCTAATAAAATATAGACATACTATTTTAATAGGTATAAATAAACCGTTTTCGGACCCAACTTTTATCGTACTCATGGTTTTATCTTGACGATTTGTAAGAAAATGATAAAATTATAATTATTGAGGTTGTGTATTCGGACCACAGCGCAGCATTCCCGTGGTCTTGGATCAACCTGTTGACGAATAACTGATGATTTGCAATTGGGAAGGCAGGAGTAATCGCCCGCACAGGCGGGCCAAGAGGCAGTTGAAGCTACGAGGACACCGACAACCCTGAAACAGGGCGAAAGGCGCAAAAAAATGTGCCAAGTCCAGACGTTTCCGGGGGTCGGTGAATATGGTACAAATCAGAGTCGATCCGACATGGAATACCATGTCAAATGAAGGGTTTCGTGCGTGCCAAGAGGAGTTGTAAAACAGCAGGGAATAGGGGAAAAAGGCCAAAAGGTCCCATCGGGAGTCCTTTGCCTTAGTCCAGGCGTGCCGAATCCGTTCTGATCCAGATCGATCCTTGAGTACTCATTCCATAAGAGCTTGCCGATTGCCATGCTCCCGGGCCTGCTGCGCTGGGAACAGACTTCTAATGACAGGCTCATTGTAGAAAGGAATGGGATATGGAAATACTGGCAATAGGGGGGGGTACCACCGCAGTCATTGCCATGGTTTGTCTGGGACTGGGAGCGGGCGTCTGCTGGGTCGTCCAGTATCTTCTGGCTTCCTCCAAGACGAAAACCATCGAAATGGAACTGCAAAACCGCATCGAAATCGCCAAAAAGGAGGCCGACAATATCATCAAAACCGCCGAACTGGATGTCACCAGGGAGGTTATGGAAAAACGGGAGAAATTTAATGAGGAAATCGAGAAAGCGCAGGAGCAGGTACGGGATCAGGAGCGAAGGATTCTGAAGCGGGAAGACGCCCTGGATCGCCAAAACGAACAACTGCTCCAGAAGGAAAAGCAGCTTAAGCAGAGCGAAAAGGAACTCGAACAGAAAAAACAGAGTTGCGACGCCCGGGCCAAACACCTGTCCAATTTGGTCGCCCAGCAGAAAAACACCCTGCTGAAAATTACATCCATGGATCAGGAGTCGGCCAAGGAACTGCTCCTCCAGCGGCTCGAAGACGAGTGCGAGCATGAAATGAACACGATTATTGAGCGCCGGCTCGAGGAAACCAAGGAAACCGTGGAGGAAAAAAGCCGGGAAATCATCAGTTCGGCCATCCAGCGTTACGCCGCCGAACAGACCTGCGAGTTAAGCGTTTCCATGGTGGATATTCCGAATGACGATATGAAAGGTCGTATTATCGGCCGCGAAGGGCGTAATATCCGGGCCTTTGAGAAGGCCACAGGCGTGGATGTCATTGTCGATGACACCCCCGGCGTGATTGTCGTCAGCGGTTTCAATCCGATCCGGCGCGAAGTGGCCCGCCTGAGTATGGAACGCCTGATCCAGGATGGACGTATTCATCCGACCCGGATTGAGGAATTGGTCGTCCAGACCCGCAAGGATGTCCAGCAAAAGGCCATGCAGATGGGCAAGGCCGCTGCTCAGGAAGTCGATGTCCGGGGCCTGAATAACAAAATGCTCACCATGCTCGGCGCCCTGCATTTTCGCACCAGTTACGGCCAGAATGTCCTTCGTCATAGTGTAGAAGTGGCGTTCCTGGGCCAGGTGATGGCCGATGAACTCGGCCTGGACGGAAGCATCGCCAAACGGGCCGGTCTCCTGCATGATATCGGCAAGGCGATGGACCGCGAGACGGAAGGGAGCCATCCCGTCATCGGGGCCAACTACCTTAAACGGTTCAAGGAATCCTCGATTATTCTCAATGCTGTCGAAGGCCATCACGGCGATATTCCCGCCGATAATCCCTATACCCCGTTAATTGCCTCGGCCGACGCTATCAGCGCTTCCCGTCCGGGCGCCCGGCGTGAAACCCTCGAACGCTACATCAAGCGGCTCGAAAAGCTCGAAGAGATCGCCGGCGGCTTCGAAGGCGTTGATACCGTGTACGCCATCCAGGCCGGAAGGGAAATCCGCGTCATCGTCGATGCGGACAAAGTGGACGACAAAGTCGCCACCAAAATCGCCCGGGATATCGCCAAGGAGATCGAAGAGCAGATGACCTATCCCGGCGAGATCAAAGTTACCCTCTTGCGGGAAGTACGCTGTATCGAGTATGCTCGATAGAAGACGACAACGAAACGAAATCTGTGACTCGATAGGGCAATGAAAGTCAATATTCTTTGTATCGGCGATATCGTAGGAAGGCCCGGGCGCCATGTCCTGTCCCAGCGGCTGGCGCAACTGGTCAGGGATCGGTCTGTCGATTGTGTGATCGCCAATGCAGAAAACGCCGCCGGCGGTAGCGGTCTGACTCCTCAAATCTATGAAAAACTGCTCAAGTATGGCGTCAATCTGATTACGCTGGGCGATCATGCCTATCGCAAGAGGGAGATTATTCCGATCCTGGAATCGGCGGACAATATCGTTCGGCCGGCCAACCTCTCCCCCGGCGCCGCGGGCAAGGACTATGCCCTGTTCCAGACCTCCAAGAGCGTGACGGTTGGCGTCATCGCCCTTATCGGTCGGATTTTCATGAAACCCACGGATTGTCCCTACAGCAAGATCGATTCGCTGCTGCCTCGCCTTCGTCAGCAGGCCGATATCCTGGTTGTCGATATGCACGCCGAAGCCAGCAGTGAAAAGGTCGCCATGGGCTACTATCTCGACGGAAAGGTCAGTTGCGTCTTCGGCACGCACACCCATATCATGACCGCCGACGACCGGATTCTTCCCAACGGTACGGCGTACATCAGCGATATCGGCATGACCGGGGCCCACGATTCGGTGCTGGGGCGTAAAACCGAATCGGTCATCCGGGCGTTTCGCACCCAGATGCCCTTCCCCTTCGAGATCGCCACCGGCGATGTTCGTATCAGCGGCATCCTGATGACCGTGGACAGCCATTCGAAGAAAGCCCAGAGCATTGAGCGAATCCAGATCTGTGACGAGAGTCAGGACACCGCCGGATATGACAGCGATGACGGCCGTCCCGAACCGGCCAATGGATTTTCCTAATGCCCGAATGAATAACAGGAAGGCCGACGTGCAGGACTTTCACTCTTGGAACGATGTGCTGAATTTCGCAATCTCGATGGAGCAGATCTCCCATCAGTTTTATAGCGATCTGCAGCCGCGAATGAACAACCCGTCCGTCCGGGACCTGTTGAAACGGCTGGCCGCGGAAGAACGGTTGCATATCGAACAACTCGAAAACCTTAAATCGCATCCCTGGGCCGGAGCATTCGAAACCATCTCCGCCGCCGAAATCTCCGGCTACATCGTCGCCTCTGTCCCCCCGTCCGATATGAGTTATAAGGAAACGATCAAGCTGGCGATGGACAAAGAGCATGGTTCCCGGTTGTTCTATAGCCTCCTGGCGGTATCCCTGGAAGAACAGGAATTGAAAGACATCTTTACAGTCCTCTCTCAGCAGGAGCAGCAGCATTGGCTTCGGTTCAAGAAGGAATATGAGGCCATCTCGCTGGCTGAAAATTGACAGCCATGACCGAATCTTCGAAACGACTGAAATTTGTTGTCTGTAAAGTGCTCCAGCGCGAGGCCTACTACTGTGCCGCCCGATCCCCCCATGTGGTGGATATCCACCTGATGCCCCAGGGCCTGCACAATGAGCCTGACAAGCTGCGGTCGCAGGTCCAGATCGCCCTGGCCGAAACCTGCGATATCCAGGGCCGCTGCTATGACGCTATCCTGCTCGGCTACGGTCTTTGCTCCAACGGCATCGTCGGCCTGACCTGCTCGATCCCCCTCGTCGTGCCGCGCGCTCATGACTGCGTCACGCTTCTGCTGGGCTCCAAACAACGCTATCAGGACTACTTCGACTCCCATCGCGGCGTCTACTGGTACAGCCCCGGCTGGATCGAGAGCCAGACCCAGCCCGGCAAACAACGATATGAAACCACCCTTGCCGAATACACAGCCCAATACGGCCCCGACAACGCCCAATACCTGATGGAAGTGCAGGAAGGCTGGATGAAGGAATATTCCTGGGCCGTCTATGTCGACTGGGCTCTGCCGGGCAGCGATGCCTTCAAAGACTATACCCGCCGCTGTGCCGAGTACCTGGGCTGGAACTACGATGAACTGCCCGGCGATCCGGGCCTCATGCAGCGCATGACCGATGGCCTCTGGGACGAATCCGAGTTTCTCGTGGTCCCGCCCGGCCGATCTATCGCCCCGGATGTCACAGCGCCAGGTATTATCAGGACGGATTAAATCGTGATAGAAGCCCTGACGGTTATTATGATTGCTGTCGGTCTGGCGATGGACGCCTTCGCGGTCTCGGTCGCCTCCGGAAGCGTTTATCGCCGGATGCATATCCGTTACGCCCTGCGGATGGCCCTGTTCTTCGGCGCCTTTCAGGCCGTCATGCCGTTGATCGGCTATCTGGCCGGCGCTGCCTTGAAGGAGTATATCCTCTTTTGCGACCATTGGATCGCTTTTGGGCTGCTTACCCTTATCGGCGGCAAGATGATCTATGAGGCCTTCCAGATCGACCGGGCCCAGGCCAATTCCTCGGCGGGCGATCCGGCCAGCCTGGTGGCAGTTTTGGTTCTCAGTGTCGCCACCAGCATCGACGCTTTGGCCGTCGGCGTGACCCTGTCCCTGATCACCGATCACATTATTGCCGCCGCTGGTATTATCGGAGCGGTAACCTTTGCCATCTCCTACTTGGGCTGCTGCCTGGGTCGTCGAATCGGCCACTTTTTCGAAAAGAAAATTGAAATCCTCGGCGGCCTGGT